>JAAYUP010000007.1 GCA_012517635.1 Candidatus Atribacter alterifermentans | reverse complement strand
GCTTTCAATTCAGTAGATACTTATTTAGCACCCTTTGTTCGTTTTGACCATCTCGATTATCGGATGACTAAACAACTCATTCAACAAATGGTATTTGCCATGAATGTCCCGTCTCGCTGGGGGAGTCAAGCACCTTTTATCAATTTCTCTTTTGACTGGATTGTTCCAGAAGATATGAAAGAAAGACCGGTAATTATTGGTGGCAAAGAACGGCACAATTTAGGTTGCTATGGTGATTACCAGACAGAAATGGATATGATCAATCGTGCTTTCATTGAAGTGATGTTAGAGGGTGACTTTGAAGGAAGAGTCTTTTCTTTTCCTATCCCAACTTACAATATCACTGCCGATTTCCCTTGGGATTCAGACAATGCCATGTTACTTTGGAAAATGACTGCTAAATATGGTGTTCCATACTTTCAAAATTTTATCTCAAGTTCTTTAAAACCAGGGGATGTTCGATCGATGTGTTGCCGTCTCCAACTTGATTTAAGAGTCTTGCGTAATCGAGGAGGAGGTTTATTCGGTTCAGCAGATAAAACTGGATCAATTGGTGTTGTAACTATAAATCTGCCAAGAATTGGTTATCTAAGCAAAGATGAGGAAGATTTTTTTGCCCGTTTAAAAGCCAAGATGAATATAGCTAAAACCGCTCTGGAAATAAAGAGAAAAGTAGTTGAGCGGAACATGAAAAATGGTCTTCTTCCTTATACAAAAAGATACTTGGGAACCTTCAAGAATCATTTTTCAACCGTTGGGTTGGTGGGAATGAATGAAGCCTGCATTAATTTTATTGTAAAAAATATAGCCGATCCAGAAGGAAAAGCTTTTGCCTTGAAAGTTTTAAGTTTCATGCGAGAATGTTTAGCTGACTTCCAAGAAGAAACTGGAAATCTCTATAACCTGGAAGCGACCCCTGCTGAAGGCACCAGTTACCGGCTGGCAAAGCATGACAAAAAACATTTTCCCGATATTTATACCTCCGGTGAGAATGAACCCTATTATACCAACAGCACCAATTTACCAGTTAATTACACCGATGATCCTTTTGAAGCTTTAGACCACCAAAAGGATCTACAGGCTTTGTATACCGGTGGTACGGTATTTCACGCTTTTATGCCCGAAACGCCCGAGCCCGAGACTGTCAAGCTCTTTATAAAGCGAGCTTGTGAGAAATATACTATTCCCTATATTACTGTTACACCAACTTTTTCGGTTTGTCCAAATCATGGTTATATTTCCGGTCGCATCTTTCAATGCCCGGAATGTGGAACCGATACTGAGGTTTATTCTCGGGTAGTTGGATATTATCGGCCGGTTCAACGTTGGAACCATGGAAAACAGGAAGAATTTAAACAACGTCGAGAGTATATGGTTACAACTACAGTTTGATAGCTCTGTATATAGGATGGAATCTCCTATTTTGTTGTAGCTCTAAATGAGAATTCGGTCATTCAGACTGTGTCACAATGACCGGTTTTTGGTTGAACGACGTGGCAATCTCTGCCACCCAGTTTGTCATTCTGAGGAGTCCAGTGTTTTTGACCGGACGGCGTGAGAATCTCATTCACCCACTCTGTCATTCTGAGGAGGTTGGTTGAATTTTACCAACCGACATAAGAATCCCATCTTTTAAGGTATTTTTAAAGAAAAATATAAAAGATGAGATCCTCACGGCTTCGAAATGCGAAGCCTCAGGATGACAACGTTATAATGTACATGGTGAATTGCATTTCCAAGATAGACCCTCATGCTGCTTTCGCAGCACCAGATGAGGATGAAAACTTAAGTGGTCTATCCTCTCAGTTTTTGTCTTTTACAATTTTTTTCATCTTACG
>JAAYUP010000055.1 GCA_012517635.1 Candidatus Atribacter alterifermentans | reverse complement strand
TTCCCAATCTCGAAGAAACCATTAAGTATATTAACTTTAAACTCGATGAACTGGCTCGGGGAGCTATCACCAGCATCATGAGAATTAAGCGCTAACTACTTTATTCTGAAAACCCACGGGCATGATAAATCAAGCCCCTACCAAATAATTTAAAAAATTGTCATCATCATGAATCCTCGCTTTTTGAGGGTGTGAAGAACTCATCTTTTAGGTCCTTTCTTTATAAAAACCATAAAGGATGAGATTCTCACGTCGCATAATACGCTCCTCAGAATGACGGAGTGGGTGGATGAGATTGCCACGTTGTCCAACTAAAGAATGGTTAGACTCCTCGAAATGACAATTTTAAGAAAAGTATTTTAATCTCGCATAATACTGTGACAAAGCATGAGGGTCAATATTGGATAATATTAGGGGTATTTCACTCTGTTGGTATCAATACCAGCTGTCATAAATTATAAATGAAATATTCCAAAATGGGTAAAATTGTTTTATAATTATTTTATGGTTTACTTTCCTAAGAAAATAACTGATATTGACCAAAAAATAAAAATACTGGGAGAGTCAGCTCGATATGATTTATGTGGAGCTTGCGCGAACCAGATTGAACGAAAAAGAAATCCTCAGGGTGGATGGATTTATCCTACGGTAACACCCGATGGAGAAAGAGTCAATCTTTTAAAAATTCTTCTTTCTAATGACTGCATTCATAATTGCTATTACTGTGGAAATCGTGAAGGACGAAAGGGAGATCGAGTTCGTTTTTCACCTGAGGAATTGGTTCGGACATTCCTTAGAATGAAAGAAAAGGGTTTGGTGAAGGGATTGTTCTTAAGTTCGGCAGTGGATAGAAATCCTTTCCAAACCATGGATGACATGTTGAAAGTGACCGAATTATTGAGATTAAAATATCATTTTCCAGGATATATTCATCTTAAAATCTTTCCTGAGTCAACCGATGACTATATTGAGGCTGCTATAAAATTGGCTACTCGAGTATCAATTAACATTGAAGCTCCTAATCATCGTTACTTAAAAAGCATGGCACCACAAAAAAATTTCAATCGAATTTGGAACCGATTTCTTTATCTCAAAAAGCTTTCTCAAAAAGGGATAAAACCTCGTGCTGGTTTCACTACCCAACTGGTTATAGGAGGGAGTGAAGAAAAGGATTTCGATATTATGAGGACAGTTCACACTCTATATCGTGATTTCTCCATGGCAAGAGCATACTATAGTGCATTTCATCCGATTAGTGAAACCCCTCTGGCTGAAAAACAACCAGAATCGACCTGGAGAGAGCACCGTCTATATCAGGCTGATTATCTTTTCAGGAAATATCACTTTTCTCTTGATGAACTTATTTTTAACCAAAATGGAAATCTGCCCTTGGAAATAGACCCAAAAACTTTATGGGCATTAAATCACCCTGAAACTTTCCCTTTGGAGATTAATACTGCTTCCTATCAGGAGTTACTCAGAATACCAGGCATTGGTCCAATATCAGTAAAAAGAATTATTCAATATCGCCAAAAAACTCCTTTTCGTGACTTATCCTCACTTCAAAGCTTAGGGATTCGTGTTCAGGCAGCTACACCTTATATTCTTCTTTCCGGAAAACATTTCCGGGTTCCTCAACAGCTTTCACTCTTTCCAGAGTATGTTGCAGGATAAGCTCTCATACCGCTCGTGTGACATGAGATGGATGTGAAAACAAGATTCGTCATGCCATGATGGCATGTCACTACATTATATGAAGATCGGGCGCAATAAAGGCTGAGGGGGCGAGGGGATTTTTAAAAGCCGAGGGGGAGAAGGGGTGAATGAAAAAAGAATTAAAGGATAAAAGAAAAAATTACAAGATGAGATCCTCACGCCCTCGAAGAGCGAGGGCTCAGGATGACTGATAAAAGGCACACCCCCCTAACCCCCCTCAATGGGGGAATTCATTCGATGGTATTTTCAGGATAGAC
>JAAYUP010000054.1 GCA_012517635.1 Candidatus Atribacter alterifermentans | reverse complement strand
CCCGTGCATATGCGTGGTGTTCCCTGCAATATGGATCGAATCCTCTCAATCGCAAAAAAACACAACCTGAAAGTCATTGAAGATGTTGCACAAGCTTGCGGGGGAAGCTATAAAGGGAAGTATTTAGGAAGTTTTGGGGATTGTAACGCCTTCAGTTTCCAATTTCATAAGATTATCACCGCCGGTGAGGGTGGCATGGTCACAACTGATAACGACCTCTATTTCGATCGCGCTCAAGCCTATCATGATACTGCTGCTTGCTGGAGGCCGGGTGGTCCAGCCAAGCGATTCGCATCGGCTCGTTACCAGGGAGAACTTTTCCCCGGAGTCAATTTCCGAATGTCAGAACTCATCGGAGCAGTCATGCTTGCTCAGCTTCGCAAGCTTGATAGCATTCTTAGCAAAATGCGTAAAAATAAATCCAGAATTAAGAAGGGGATCAGTGACATTCCAGGTATCGAGCTAAGACATTTACATGACCCGGATGGAGATACGGGGATTTCTTTGGTTTTCTTTTTAGAAAACGGACAATTAGCTGAAAAATTCGCTAATGCTTTAAAAGCAGAAGGTGTTGAAGCCAGTTCTATTTTTAATAAAGGGATACCCGACTGGCACATTTATTCTCATTGGGAAATGATCATGAATAAATGGACTCCAACTCCCGAAGGTTGTCCATATACTTGCCCTTACCATAAAGGACCAGTTCCAAATTATAACCGAGAGATGTGCCCTCAAACCTTGGAACTACTGGATCGTTCCGTTCATCTTGACATTCCGCCTCAAATGAGTGAAGACGATTGCGACCTCATTGTAGAAGCGATTCATAAAGTTGCTAAAGCCTATTTATGACATTTAAAGCTGTTTTTCTCTCAATTCTTTTTGTGGGGTATTTCTTTGAAACATCGTGATATGAAGTTTCTGAACCAGGGAAAAATTATTGGCTTATTGTTAAATCATCCGCTTCTTAGTCGGGTTGATCTGGCTGAATTGGCTGCGGTCAGTCCAGCAGTCGTTTCCCATATTATTAGAGACTGCTTAAAAGAAGGAATAGTCCACGAGGATTCTGAGGGTATCTCTCGAGGCGGGCGAAAACCGATCCTTCTTTCTTTTGTTCCAGATAGCAAATTGGTAGCAGGATTAGTTCCTGGAAACATAACCGAATTTGCCATATCAGATCTTTCCGGCCATTTGCTCTACAAAGAAGAAATAGCATCCAAAAAGTACCAAACTCCTTCAGAGTTATCCGTATATCTCAAAGAAATACTCAATAAATTTCTAATGATAAATCATAAATCCTGGTCACAGCTTGTTTCTTTAGGAATAGGAATCCCAGGTATTTACGACCCCGAATTGGACCTGATACATAAAATGGGTAAAATTTCCAATCTTTTTGAATGGGAGGGTACAAAAATTCGGGAAATTTTCTCTCGGGTATTTTCTTGCCCAATTCTAGTCTTTGACAAGGTGATCGCAATAGCATTTGGTGAAGGGATACTGAGTTCCGATGGTCCAAATGTCAATTTAGTCTATCTGCATTTAGGGAGAGGTGTTGGTGCTGGTTTATTCCTCAACGGAAAAATCTATAGGGGTTCACAAGGAGCCGCTGGGGAAGTCGGCTATATGATTTATGGACCTGTTGATGAAAAAGGTCCTATTTCTTTTCATGAAATCCCGCCCCTGGAAAACGAAATCTCTTTAAATACTATTCTTAAAATTTTCAGGGAAAAATGTCCCAACTCTTTTCCTTCCAATCAAAGTCTATCTGAAAACGATGAAGTTATGATTTTGCACAAAACTTTTTTTAAGGGTGATTCCCAATGTGAAGCAATTTTAAAACCAATTTTAGAAAAAGCCGAAGTGATAGCGACAAATTTGGTTGCGATTCTAAACCCAGATCTTTTCGTTCTCGGAGGGGAGGTAACCGAAATATTTTCTGAAATTTTACTAAAAAGGATGGTTCAAAGGCTTCATCAATCGGTACTTTTCCCACCTCGAGTTAAAACAGTTACTCTTGGGAAAAATGAGGAAATCATGTGTACTCTCTTTTTTGCTATTGATGATTACTTTCAACGCTTAACTGGGAAGAACCAAGGATTATCCTCTACCTTTTTAAAAAGATATAATCCGCAGCTTTGGAATGAATAAATTAGAAAAAGGAACTTTTTTTGGATGAGAAAAAGAACAAGTTTCCTTCACCTGAAACAAATCAATTCATCCTCAAGGAGGGATTAATATGGTAGAAATTTCAGTCTGCTTTGAACCACTCTTTAAGGGAAAAACTGATTTAGAAAAAATACAAATCATCCAAAGTCTCGGTTACAAAGCAATAGAATTTTGGGATTTAGCCGGAAAAGATCTTAAAGGGATCGCTGCCTATTGCCAAAAAAGTGGGCTAAAAATTGGCATCTGTACCCTGAAGGATCCCTGGGGCAATATCCGTTTACACGCCGACACCGATTCCTACCTTCAACACTTTTCAGAATCTCTCGAACTTTTAAAATTGGTTGGATCCAAAAGAGTTATTGTTCTTACTGGTGAAAATAACGGACACAGCAAAGAAGTACAAATGAATCAAATCATTCGAAATTTAAAAGCGATCAGCAGTCTGGCGGAAAAAGCTGGAATTGTGGTCTGCTTAGAAGTTTTGAATTCAAAGGTTGACCATAAAGGGTATTTCTTAGATTCATCAGCACTTGGTTTTGATATCATTCGACAGGTCAATAGTCCTTCAATCAAAATTCTCTACGACATTTACCATATGCAAATCATGGAAGGAGACATCATCTCAACCATTCAAGAAAATATTGAGTTGATTGGTCACTTTCATTCTGCTGGTGTACCGGGACGACATGAACATTTTTATGGTGAGTTAAACTATCGAAATATATTTTCAGCCATTCAGGAAACTGATTACAACGGTTACTTTGGATTCGAATATTGGCCTACTCTACCCGATGAAAAATCATTAGAAAAGCTGCGGGAATATTTTCTTGATGAATAATCGGTAAGCATTGAAGGTAAAACATGATTAGATGTTCAAGTTACTTTACAACACCAGATAAAGATGAAATCCAAGATTCGACATGCCATGGCATGTCGCTACATGAATCGGGCGCGATAAAGGCTGAGGGGGGAGAGGGGGTGAATGAAAAAAGAATTAAAGGATAAAAGAAAAAATTACAAGATGAGATCCTCACGCCCTCGAAAAGCGAGGGCTCAGGATG
>JAAYUP010000053.1 GCA_012517635.1 Candidatus Atribacter alterifermentans | reverse complement strand
TTCTGAGTGCGCCAAACCCACCCATCGAAAGCCCGGCGATAAATGTATCTTCACGTTTTTCTGACAGACAAAACATTTTTCTTGTCATCTCTACGAGCTCTACACCCACGTACTCGCCAAAGTCACCAAAACAACTGGTGCCGTAAGGCATATCGACATAAAATGAATTTTCAGCAGAAGGCATGACAACGGCAAGCTTTCGTTCCATTGCCCAGCGCTCAATACGTGTATTAGAAGTCCAGGCTGTATTATTATCTCTCAGCCCATGGAGTAAATAGAGGGTCTTGAACGGTTCTACTCTTCCGTTGCTTGTATCCGAGGGCAGGATTACCTGTATCGGAACCTTTCGGTGCAGTGATGTCGATCTGAAAGTTATTTGAAGTAGTGCCATGCCTATTTCTCCCTTCTTTATAATTATCGTTCAAGCATGGTGGCATGGTCAGCAGAATATACAATGAGATACTCTTCGTATATCTTTTTAAATTTCATTTTTTGTAAACGTGACCAGTCACCACAACCAACTTTCTAAAAAATTCTAATACCTGGAGCTTACTTTAAGTCAAGGGGGTTATTAGATTTTTCCCCGTTTTTGCAGTTTTAGATTGATCTTATAGATAAAACGGTCATGATCTATCTCGATCAAGGAGGTCCCGATAGCCTATCCATGAACGACAAATATTTTATGATTCTCTTTATCCGGTCCGTACCCAATTCCAGGTGTAATTGAGGTAAAACCAAGCGAAAATAACGGGGCTATAAACGATTTTTATTATATAAACGGAATTCGATAAATCCTATATCACCATCCATACACAAACAATAATATTACTGCGGTCGACTCCTTAATCAACGGTTCGGGGTAAGAGCCCCTGGTGTGACACTTAAAATACCGTATTTTTCTTTTCCTAAGAAAAGCCTCATATGCCCTTCAGATAAGCTATATAGAACCCTTCCTTTATTGAAACAAGGTCATCAAAATGATTAATGATAGATCTCAGATATTATTTCTTCGTCATACAAAAAACGTTATTAAAATCTGCAATGGACACCGAGTTCAAAAGCAATTATTTTTGAACTCGGTAGAGAATATACAGTCCACTTAACAATGTTAAGAATGCACCCGCCAAAGTAATCACGGATGGAACCTCTTGCCAAATAATAAACCCCCATATTATGTTAATGGGTAGTGCAAAGTATTCAAATGGGGCAACTGTGGACGCCTGAGTCATGCTATAAGCGCGTGCAATGAAATACATCCCGCTAGCCCAAACCAATCCGAGTCCAAACATTATGGATAGATCTAAAAGGGTTGGAATTGACCAGGCGCGAAATAAAAAAGCAATACTAGGGTGAGCATTGGGGATCTCTCCAACAAGGATGGTAAGAGGTGCAAAAATAGAAGCCGCAATTATGTAAACAATTGAACTATAAAAAGACATCGTTGCACTGCTGTCGGTTGTTTGCAATTTCCGTGTGATAATAACAGAAATTGCATAGAAGAACATGGATACTAAAATGAAGATGGAACCTAAATTAAAGGTTGCCGAACCTGGTTTGATGATTATTACAATCCCCAAAAAACCAACGAAAAGCACTAACCAATGACGCAGATCAACCTTTTCGCCCAACATTAAAACAGATAAAAAGGTGATAAATAGAGGTGACGAAAAACGAAGAGCAGACATATCAGCCAATGGTAGTGCGGCTAAACCCATGAAAGATGTTGTGTAGGAAAGAAAGAGGAAAATCCCACGCACAAATTCAAGCTTATGACGTTGCGTGGTCGGCAATCCCAATCGTCCTTCAAGGCGAAACAATAAGATTGAACTAGGGATGGCAGTCATACAGCGAAAAATAACAATTTCCATAATAGGATAATCAATACCAATATACTTAACCGCAACACTCTGAAGAGAAAGAATCAATTGTGCCAACACAACGTAAATAGCACTCTGAATATTGGTTTTTGTATTGGCTTTTGTGGTCATCGTTGGTAGCATATTTTTCATTTTTTCTCCCAATATGGTTTGAATTTAGTTTGTTCTTTTGCAGTTAGTGGCTGCTTTTTTGGCTTTATTTTGCTTCGGTTATACCGGTTGAGTTCTAGTTTGATCTATAACATCGTTAATCCTTCCCATTCAATTGACAGATAAGCCTTCAAAAGGCTACTAAAGGAGAATAAGCGTTACTGTTATTTGGTAAATACCATCATTTCTCGCCTAGAAGTTTTGAACACATTTCCTGTATAAACTTCTTCGACCAATTTATACCAATGGCTTAATTAACCATACTCCAATGAAATATATATTTCATTTGCTCATGTGGCTGTGTGTTAACGATTTCACATTGGAGTGATTGACCCTGCACGCACATACCGCTTCTTTTCTGTTAAAAAAGTAGATAAATATTCACACAGTGCCAATAAACCACTTGGTCGATCTTCGCTAGAAAACTGCAAATAATTTTGTCTGGATTCCCAATTTATAAAATCTTCTTGTCTATTTTTTTTGTTAATAAATGTTGATTGTGGCGACCAAGGCATGGATGAAAATATAAGAGTTACTTTTCGCCCAACGCCCAGTCGCCTTTTTCACATTTCAGATTATCTATCTCCTTAGTAAGCAAATGTTAATCCGAAAGCACTTTGTCAATTCTATCTAAGATTTCCGTTGTTAATTTTTCGCCTTGATTGATTGCAGACAAGTTGTCTTGTAAATGTTCCATTTTACTTGCCCCAGTGATGACAGTGGTTAGCTCGGGGAGGCGTAGTAACCAGGCTAAGGCTAATTGTGCGGTAGATAAACCCAAATCCATGCTGATTTGAGCAAGGGCTTTCACTTTGGAAATGACTTTTGGCGTCAATCGTTCACGTCTAAATGCATAATCATCATGGGCAAGTAGACTATTCTCTGGAATACCATTATTATAAGCACCGGATAAGACTCCCATAAATAAAGGGCTAAATGTGAATAATCCAAGATTTTGTTTGCGGCAGATATCCAATCTTTCTTTTTCTACTTCTTCCCGAGTTAGCATTGAATAACGTGCCTGTTCTACTACCGGGGGAATTAAATTTGCATTGTTGGCATAGCGAATTGCATCAATAATTTGATAGGGTTCCCACATTGAGGTTCCCCAATAGAGAATCTTTCCTTGCTTAATTAGGATGTTCATGGTTTGGACGACATCCTCAACAGCCGTATCCGGATCAAAACGATGGCAAAAATAGATATCAATATATTCAAGGTCTAATCTTTTTAATGAAGCATGAATTGACTCAGTAATATGTTTACGGGACAGCCCGCGTCCATTAACACCCTGCATTGTAGGGAAAAAAACCTTACTCGATATTAAATATGCTTCACGAGGTAAACCTTTAACTGCTTTACCTATTGATATTTCTGCTTTTCCATTAGAATAATTGTCGGCGGTATCGAAAAAATTTACACCTTGATCAAAAGCTTCGCGCAAGATTCTTGTGGATGCTTTGTCATCTAAAAAATCTCCAAAGTTAACATAACTCCCAAGTGAGAGTTCACTCACTTTTAATCCAGTTTTCCCAAGATTGCGGTAGTTCATCGTTCCTCCATTTTTTTTATTTTGATAGAATATCCTTTACCGTGTCAACGATCTGCGCTTCTGAGGGAAAAACGCTAGCTTCAAGAGCTTGGCTAAACGGTACAGGTACATCCTTAGAGGTTAAGCGCACAACAGGAGCTTCTAAAGAATTAAAAGTGGTTTCGCAAGTACGTGCAACTAATTCTGCAGCAAAGCCACTAGTGTGAGGTCCCTGGTTTATTACTAACAGCCGGTGAGTTTTCTTAACGGATTTAATAATTGTTTCAATATCCAAAGGTACCAATGTGCGAACATCAACGACTTCGACATCAACACCCTCCTGAGCTAATTTTTCTGATGCGGATAATGCGCTAATAACCATGCTTGAGGTGGCTACAATGGTTAAATCCTTTCCTGCACGTTTAATGTCCGATCTGCCAATTGGGACAAGGTATTCGTCTTCAGGAACCTGACCTTTATTGGACCACATGTCTTTGTTTTCAATGAAAATAACAGGATTGTTACTACGGATGGCCGATTTTAGAAGTCCCTTGGCATCATAGGGTGTGGCGGGCATGATTGTGATCAGCCCAGGAAATTGAGTAAACAAAGCTTCAAGACTCTGAGAATGCTGTGCAGCATTCCCTCTTCCAGCCCCACAGTGAGTTCTGATCACTAAAGGAACACTGGCATGCCCGCCAAACATATAGGAAGCTTTAGCCGCTTGATTAACAATAGCATCCATGGCAAGCATAATGAAGTCAATATATGTCATATCAACTATTGGTCTTAAACCGGTTAAGGCAGCACCTACGCCCAATCCGGTGAATCCTTCCTCGGAAAGAGGTGTATTGACAAGCCGTTTGCCATCGAATTCATCTCTGAATCTTTGAGGAACTATTCTCTTCACATCCTCACCCATTATAAAAACATTCGTATCACGAACCATTTCCTCATACATCGCTTCATAAATGGCTTCTCGAAATTCAATAATTCGTTCTGACATAGTTGCGTTACCTTAATCCCTTCTAATCTGAGTAAATGTCTTTCATCAAAGATTCTGGTTCTGGCAAAGGACTCTTCTCGGCATATTTCACAGAGTTTATAATTGATTCATCAATTGACTTCGTAATAGATT
The DNA here is from genome assembly GCA_012517635.1 of Candidatus Atribacter alterifermentans. Classification (GTDB taxonomy): domain Bacteria; phylum Atribacterota; class Atribacteria; order Atribacterales; family Atribacteraceae; genus Atribacter; species Atribacter alterifermentans. Next base: position 802 of record JAAYUP010000053.1, on the reverse strand, counting down.
CCAATTCTTGGATTGAAAGAATTTCCTCTTTCAGAAGATGAATTTTCATTCGCATTATTGGGTCATGACTCTCATCTTTCCAAATTTCGAGTTCACCGGGTCGCCGATAAGATACTGAATCTCCCATGTGGTGGCCATAAATTCGATATGTATTCGCCACAATAAAAGCTGGTCCTTCTCCTTTTCGGACTCTTTTGACTATTTCACAAGTCTTTTCATAAACCTCAAGTACATTATTGCCATCAACTTCAATTCCCTTAAAACCAAAAGGTTCGGTGCGTTTTGTAAGATCCTGGTCTGGATAATAAGCATCTGAATAACTCACTTGCTGAAATTGATTGCGTTCGCATACATAAATCACCGGGAGTTTCCACAAAGCTGCCATGTTCGCAGATTCGTAAAATACGCCCTGGTTTATCGCTCCATCACCAAAAAAGCAAACTGCCACACGTCCGTTCTGAAGATATTTACATGTAAACGCTGCACCGGTAGCAAGGCTTATACCCCCACCAACAATACCGTTGGCGCCTAAAATTCCACACTCAAAGTCAGCAATATGCATTGAACCGCCCTTGCCCTTGCAATAACCATCCGTACGCCCAAAAAGTTCAGCCATCATCTTGTGGGGATCTCCCCCTTTAGCCAAGCAATGACCGTGTCCGCGATGATTGCTCAAGATATAATCCTCTTTATTTAGTGCTTGACATATACCGGTGGCAATGGCTTCTTCCCCTACATACAAATGAACTGAACCTCTGATGGTTTTCTCCATATATAACTGCCGTGCTTGTTCTTCAAAGGC
>JAAYUP010000052.1 GCA_012517635.1 Candidatus Atribacter alterifermentans | reverse complement strand
CTCCCAATGAGATTAAGCTTTCCGCTACTACTCTTAATAATCCAGCAAGTGAAATCTCGGTCGTGGTTGAATCCCTCCGCAAAAGATTGTTCTTTTTGCAAGAAGCTGATGATCGATATTACTTCTGCAACCAACCCAACCTCAACAAAGTTCTTTTTGTGAAAATGGAAAATGTCGATCCTGAAAGCCAAGAAATGATTGATGAAGAAAAAGAATATCTTGCTGAACTTATCCGAGGTGGGAACTTAAAAACCTATCTTTGGGAGGATAATCCAGCTAACATTCCAGACACCGAAGAACTCAAGTTAATAATTCTCAATCATGACAATCAAAGCATCATGAAAAATATTATTGATCAAAAAGGCCAAACTCCGCGAGTTTATCAGAATACGATCATATTCCTCTATCCGTTGATGATGGAACGACCTTTTCTTATCGAAGCTTTAAGGAAGAAAATTGCTTATCAAAGAATTGAAAATGATCCTCATTTGGCACTTTCTGAAGAACAAAAAAAGCAAGTTCGAGATAGCCTCAAAAAAGCCGGAAGTGAGATCCGTGACAATCTGAGGAAAGTCTATCGCCAGATTGCTATACCAGCACAAGATGGATTACGGTTTCTCGACCTGGGAATTCCAGTTTATGGATTGGAAAAGAAACTAAATGATGAGGTCTATGATAAGCTCAAATCCGATGGCGAAATTGTCGAGAAAATCGCTCCCTTAGTGATAAAAGAACGGTATCTAACCCAGAATCCCTATGTACTCACAGAAGGTCTTTATCTTTCACTGCTCCGTACCCCTGGAGAAATGCGACCTACCAGTAAGAGTGTGATTGAAAATGCTATTTCTGAGGGAGTGAATAAGGGTATTTTCGGATTGGGTGAAATAGAAAATGGGAAAGCGATCTGTCAATTTTTTAAAGAAAATGTCACGGTAGCTTTATATGGAGAAGAAATCATCTTAAGAGAAGATCTTTGTGTTAAAAGCAAGTCTGCTGATAATAGAACGAAAGGTTATGTATCTGAAGGGGCCGGTGTAAAAGGTGAAGAAGACACGATTTTAACAAAAAGTGATGAAGAAACAACTCCTTCAGATGGTTTTGGGAAAGGAGGAAAAATTCGAGATACCATTCATCTCAAATTTCAAATTCCAGACGGTAAGGTATCAGATGTTACACAAGTCATTCGATTCATAAAAAATAAGTTTAAATATGTTGAAATTGAAATTTCTGCCTTAAAGGGTCAAATAACCGAATCTGAATATGAAAACTCAATTGAAGAAACCTTTCGTCAATTAGGGATAGAGTTGGAAAAAGAAAAATGAAATTTTAATAAATTGAAGCAATGATTGGGAGATGAGAGATTAAGAATTCAGGGGGTTAGGTCTTGATTCTTGAATTTTGAATTTATTTAAAGGCTTTAGAAACAAAGAATCATATAATAGGAAACGGAAATATACAGGTTGAAAATATGATAACTTTTAAATACCAAAATGAAAAATGAAGATTCGACAATAGGTAAAAAAAGATTATTAGTAATAACGAAATTTAAAAATCAAAACTAAATCCAGAGGATGATTTAATGAAGATATGTAATTTGGTTTTAATTAGTAGTTTTTTAATTGATTTGAAAATTTAATTTTAAATCACTACGAATAAACATGGAGGGGTATTATAAAGAGTGTCGAATGAATGGTATTCAGAAAAAAATTTAAAAAAGGCATGGAGATATGTCAAAAAAGATATTCGTGATGATTTTGTATTT
>JAAYUP010000006.1 GCA_012517635.1 Candidatus Atribacter alterifermentans | reverse complement strand
TTTCCAACACCAGGAATTAGAGCATCAAGCCCTTTACCAAGACTTTTTCTTACCATCTCTTGCTAACACTTCCTTGGCTAAGTTAAGATATGCCTCTGCACCAGTTGAACAACGATCGTAGGTAATTATCGGTTGTCCAAAACTCGGAGCTTCACTTAATCGAACATTTCTGGGTATTATGGTTTGAAACACCTTATCTCCAAAAACTCTTTGTATCTCTTGTGCTACCTGTTGAGACAAATTGGTTCTCACGTCAAACATCGTTAACAAAACTCCAAATATTTCGAGCTGTGGGTTTAGTAAATTTTTGACTGCTTTGAGAGTATTTAATAATTGCCCCATACCTTCTAAAGCATAGTATTCACACTGAATCGGTATTAACATTGCGTGAGCACAACTTAGAGCATTAATTGTTAACAAACCGAGAGAGGGCGGACAATCAATAAAAACATAATCATACTCATTTACTACATCTTTGAGTGTTTCCTTTAAACGAAATTCCCTCCCTATAACAGAAACTAATTCAACTTCTGCCCCAGCAAGTCTTATGGTTGTAGGCAGTAGCCACAAATTCGAAACGGATGACGCTTGTATCACACCATCAAGGGAAAGATTTTTATCTTCAGTTGGTATTAATAAATCATATAAACATTTTTTAAGAAGCGACCGATCTATTCCTAGACCACTGGTAGCATTCCCCTGAGGGTCAGAATCAACTAATAAAATCTTTAGACCCAAATGTGCTAAACATGAGCCAAGATTAATCGAGGTCGTTGTTTTCCCAACTCCCCCTTTTTGGTTAGCTATTGCAATCACTTTTCCCATAAACAAGGATCATTTTAACATATCTATAAGCTTTAAATATAAGCCAATAGATTTATTTTAAATTATTCTCTTAAAAAAATGAACCCAATCCATTCCCTTATCTTAAAAAAATTATATTAGAAAACAATTTTAAAACAGATTTTGTGAGCCAAAAAACACGAAGCCTTTAAGGAGTTTTTCTGCTCCCCTCCTACTTCCTTTATTCCCTTTATTATTGTTATTGTATTAAATATTTATCAGAAAAACAATGATTGATAAAAAATTCTCTTTTTAAGTCCAACAAGATCCATTTCATTCCTCATAGAACAAGGAAGAATCATATTTTGATTCATAAAATTTCCTTCTCTTCTATTTTTTCATCATTTTCATCAATTCTACTTAAGCAAGTTTGTTTAGGCTTATACATTATTTTTTCATGACTCTTCTAATTTTAATGGACCTATTGGAATTATTTTAATAGTATCTCAATAACCCCATCTAAAAATGAATAGGAAGTATTTTTTCAAACACTACCTGAAAATACCTGAATGATTTCCTAAAATAAGTCATTGAGAGCAATGAACCGGAATCTCATTCTGGGCTTTCACCCTCAACCTCACCTTCTCCCATCAAGGGAGAAAGAACGCAAAAACGTCATTGCGAGGAACGCAGAGACGTGGCAATCTCTTTAATATCATCTTTTTTATTTTTCTTCTTCCTTTGGATAAAGGGAGATTGAGAGGAATTCGATTTTTTTATTTTTTTTTAATCACCCTTATCCTCTTTTCTAAAGGGGGAGATTCTTTTTTCCCTCGCCCCTACGTGGGAGAGGGTTAGGGTGAAGGGGTTAACTCTTTTCAACTCCTTCTGGTTCCAAGAAAGTGAAATAACTGTCAGTCCTAAATATCGTTAACTTTCCTTGCAAAAATCATATAGGTTGTATGGGCAACCATTCGATCATAGGGTCGAAACGTGTAGGGGTCTGGTTTATATTGACGAAACAAGTTCTCCCAAACTTCTACTATAATAAAAGGCAATTTTTTTAAACAACGCAAGGCTTCCATTACCTGACCCGCTGTTGGTGAAATTATTCCTAATCTTCCACCCCCTGCTAAAGCCTCCCAACATTGTTTCAGATAATCCCATGGTTGAGGGACATCAAGAAATATTGCATCAATATCTTTTTCATCAAAACCAATTTCAATATCTCTCTGTTTGATTGTTACCCTATCAATTAATTTCCAAATAGTAAGATTTTGAACCGCTAATGATATCATATCTTCTCTTTTCTCATATGCATATACTCTTCCGGTATCACCAACGAAACGTGCCATAGCAGCTGACATCGATCCACTTCCTAATCCAACATCTATTACTTGATCTCCTTCTTTTAAATCCATCATAAGCAAGATAAATCCAAGGTCTTTGGGGTATACAATCTGAGATGATCTTCTCATATGGTAAATATTTTCAATTATACCAACTGGCAATAAATATACCTTATTGCCTTTCGTCGTCAATACATTTTCTCCATAATTTTTCCCAGCTATCTCATTGTGTAATATATTCCCTTTGTGGGTACTAAATTCTTTTCCTTCTTGAATTGTTAATATATAATCCCTACCATCGTCTATATATATGTAAACCCTGTCTCCGTATTGTATTGGCATAAATTCATTTATCTCCTTTTTGAAGGACTTATTTCTTTTATTAATAATTTATTGTTATTTTAATACCTTATTCTATCCTGTAAACTACAACAGGATAGCAGCCTACGGCGTAAGATGAAAAAAATTGTAAAAGACAAAAACTGAGAGGATAGACCACTTGAGTTTTCATCCTCATCTGGTGCTGCGAAAGCAGCATGAAGGTCTATCCTGAA
>JAAYUP010000051.1 GCA_012517635.1 Candidatus Atribacter alterifermentans | reverse complement strand
TTTTTTGCTAATTCATCAGCACGCTGGTTCCATAGATCGCCAGAGTGGCTTTTTACTTTTTGCCAATGAATTTGAATTGGTGAGTTGTGGATAAAATCCGCATAGTTTTTGGTTAAGCTGATATTCGTTTTCCACTCTCCGGTAACCCATTTCTGAATGCCCCAATAATCAAAATTTATAGTTATTTCTGGTATGTTTTCTTTTTGACACCATTGAACCACTTGCAAAACAGCAAAAAGTTCTCCTCCGACTTGACGGGAATGACTAAATTCTTTAGGTACCCTGCCAAATAACTCATTTTCAATCTTATTGTTGCGAATAATAACAGCTCCATACCCAACTTTATGGTTATAATAAGACCCATCGACATATGCTTTCCATTCAGTCATTGATCATTTCCTCAATTCTTCAATTTTTTAATCAGTAAATTATAATTCTCTTTTCAATAATTCATCTGAATCAAGCGTAATTATTCCATCTTTGATTTGGTAAAAAGTAACCGGTAAATGTTCTAAATGATGTAAAGTCGACGCTTTTTGAATGATTTTACTCGTTTCGGGATGACACGAGAAAAGGAATATTTGGTTTTCTTCTGAAAGTTGAAGAATAATTTTGGCAGTAGCAACTTGTCTGGAAGGATCAAAATTCACTAAAATATCATCTAAAAGAAGAGGGAGTGGTTCATTCATGCGACCAAATTCCAATGCTAGGCCGAAACGGATAGATAAATAAACTTGATCAGCTAAACCACTACTCCATTCATTTTCTTTTTTTCTCCGATGGTTCTGTTCCTCCAAATAGATTGTTTGGCTATCAATTGAACTGAATAAACGATAACGATGATTGGTAATCTGTTGAATAAATTGCTGAGCTTCTTGAATAACACGCGGTTGTCGATTTTGTTCATAACTATTCTGGGTTTGTTTTAAGAAGTGACGAGCTAATACAAAGGTTGCCCAGCGCTTTAGATCATTATGTAACTTTTCTCGGTGAAACCGCTCTTCAAAAAGAAGTTCTCCCAAGGTTTGGTTGTTTTCCAAATAGGTCATTCTTTCGATTATAGCTCCCTTTTCTTGTTCATCTTGACCGATCTTTTGAATAAGGTCATTAAGTTCGTTCTCGAGGGATATTTTTTCTTCTTGAAGTTGGGAGATATGGGTTTCTTGTAATTCCTTGATCAAAGAATTGAGTTTTTCTGGATTTCCTGCAATGAGCTGAAGGCTTTCGTTGGCTTCAGTTATTTCTTTTTGAGCAGTAAACCATTTTTCATGAGCGTCGGCAAAAAGACGATAATTTTCTTCATCCTTTACCTTTATGAGATTATAAAGATCTGAAAGTTCCATCCTCTTTAATTTGAGTTGTTCTTCAATTATTTTCTCTTCCAGCCTTTTTTGTTCTAATTGATCTTTTAATAAAAGATATTTCCTTTGTCTTTCTATGGCATTTGTATAATAAGCATGAAGACGTTCAAAATAGGAAATATCCAGTTGGTTGTTGGTAGGTGCTTCTCCACATAATTGAAGAAGACTTAATAATGAAGACCGGGTTTTTTCCAAATAATTATAATGTTGGTTTTCACGATCTTCCTCGTTACAAAGATGGCGTTCCTCATTTTGAGCATTTTCAATGAATTGAAGGATTATTTGGAAATCTTCCGGTAGAGTTGTTGTTGGGAATCCGTTGTCAATTAACCAACTTAACCAATTCTCTCTCATTTGTTTTTTTTCTTTCTCGGTTTCATTGAGGTGCTGTTGCAAATCATTTATCATTTGCTGGATTTCTCGTTGTTTCAAAATAAGATTATTTTGTTCTTTTTTGAGCTCTTGATGCTGTAAGAAGTCCTCAATTTCTTTTTCAAACTGGGTTTCAAATCTTTCTAATTCAGAAATACTGAGAAATTTCTTGGGGAAATATTTTTGACTCATTTCATCAATTTGACGATTAATGAGCAAGGATTGCTTTTGTAACTTATAGATTTCTTCATGCAATTGGTCAATTTCATCTTCAAATTTTTTTAATTCAGAAAAAAATCGTTTTCTCAAATTCAGTTGCTTGCGATGATGGTGATAGAAAGTGATAAAAATCATTACTGAACCGCTAATACTCAAGAAAAATAACCATTCTTTGGGGATGAGTTGGTTGTTATAGGAAGAAATGAAATAACTGAAAATAAATGGTAAAAATGAAATGATTAACTTTAGCCAAAGAGGAAGGGGTTTTAATATTTCTTGAGGTTTTTTCAATTGCTCTTCATAACGGTTTTTTTGTTCCTCATCTTTTTTTTTCAACTGAGCTGTAAAAAATTGGTTTTTATCCAGTTCTTGAAAAAGGGAGCGAAGTTTTTTTAAGGCTTGTTTTTTAATTTGTAGGTCATCTGAGCTTAAAAAAAAGGGAATGGTCGATCGAAATAGCTTTTTATCAATTAAATGAATTTGATGAGTAAGACTCTTTCCCAGTTCAGTTTTGGTATTCAGCTCATTTTGAAGGAACTGAATTTTTTCATTTATTTTAATAAATGATTTTTTGTACATTTCAACAGACTTTTTAATTTCAAGAGTGACTTGGGTTTTTCTGAGTTTATCACGAGTCCATTCAGGGCCAAGGTCGGATAATTTTTGTAAAAGTTCGTTTTTTAAAAGCAAATTTTGTTTTTTTAATCTCGAATGTTCTTCTAGAAAGGAGAGGTACTTTTCTTTTTCTCCAATACACAGCTCTATTTCATCCTGGTGTTGGATAATATTTTCAAAACCGAGCGATTTTTCTATTTCATTTTTCATATTTTCAATAGCTTGATTCACGTTATTTTTATTTATTTCCAGTCCTTCGATTTCATGTTTTATCTTTTCTAATCGTTTTATTCCTTGTTCGGGAAAAACTTGAGCGAATCTAAATTTTTCTTCATTTTGTTTGGCTTCTTTGAATCGAATCCAAAAACTTTGAACTTGTTCCAATTTATTAATGAACTGCAAACGATCTCGAATCGTAATCTCTTTTTGGCGGTTTCTTTTAATGTTTTCTTCAATTGTTTCCAGTTTTTTTTGAATTTCAATATATAGAGAAGTTTGTTCTTGGAAGGATTTAATCTTGGAATTTATTTCATTCAGTTTATATAAAGTTTGGTTGATAATCGGGTTCCGTCCTTTTTTGGTAAGGAGATTGTCAAGTTCCCGATCAATTTTTTTTATAAGTCCAGGGAAAGAGGTTGCCCCCAATCCGGCACCTGCAGAAAAAAGACGGCTTTTAATATTTTCTTCCGACAAAATTTCAAGACCTTGTAAGTCTTGTAAACCAATTGCAAAAATGCGTTTATAAGTTTCACGATCGATATTTCCCAATGAATTTCTAAAGATACTGTGATCAATATTATTCTCGTATTTATCTTTTATTATCCATTTTGAATGATTCCATTCAATATAAAACTCACGGCCATCTTTCATTACAACAATCAAACGACCACCATGTTTACTATTTCCTATAGGTAAATATCCTTTCCGCTGATTTCGTTGAGAAGAAAACCCAAAAAGACTGGTTCGGAGAAAATCCATAAAGGTGGTTTTTCCACTTTCATTATTCCCAATTATTACAATTAAACCCTTGGGTATATTGTCAATCCCTTGCTGACTTAATATACCAAATCCGTCACAATATATGCTTCGAATTTTCATCTTGTTTTCACGGTATTTTCCATGAATTTAGTATTTTTCATTACGCAGTAATTCTTCCAAACCAAATAATTCGGCTTCTTTAAGAAGCTCGAGGTTATCACGGTTATTTAAAATAGCTTCCATTTCCTGATGAATAATACTCCATTCTGGTCTGCTGGAAAGTATTGATTTCAAAGTTTCTTGAAGGTTTGGCACCTGTTTCGTTTTATCTATAAATCGCAAGAATTCTCCAACAAAATCATCAACCAAAAGTCTTTGTTCGATATCAATAGGTGGTTGAGTTTGAATCAGGATAGATTCTATCCAAACAAAGGGATTTTTACCGTTTTCTCCTTCACGAAGATGGGCAACTAAATCCTTTTCAGGATCTATTTTTTGTCGCAGAATCTGATCAAGTTCTCCCATTCCTTTTAATGTTATGCGAAGAATAGCATGGCGACCTTCTGCTTTTCGGCGAGTATCTTCGCGCTGTTCAATCAAGAGAGTTACCAAATCATCCAGATGGTTTATATTAGTAATATCGATTCCTTTTTGAAACCAACGAACAACGTCGGTTGGATGAAAATCATATTCAACGTTGTGGTTTTCATAAACCTGAACCAGATAACAACCTCTTGGGCCGTTTTCATTGATATTGCGTCCCTGGGTATTCCCAGGATAAAGAATAACTGGGTGATGTTTTCGAATAACCGTTGGGGTATGGATATGTCCTAAAGCCCAATAATCAAGTCCGGTGTTGACCAGGTCTTCAATTGAACAAGGGGCATAGTTATCATGGTTGGACATCCCTCCGACATTACAGTGAAGAATACCAATTGAGAACACTTCATTGGATGACTTTTGATACAATTTTGCTAAATTGTTTATGTTGGCTTTTTCTTGAAAACTAATTCCATAAATATGGGCAATTTCTCGATGGTTTTTTATTAAAGGGATTAAACTAACTTTATCCCCAGGGAAACGGAAAATTCCTTGGGGCAAGGAAATTTCTGGTTCCCAACCTGAAAGTGGATCATGGTTTCCGTGAACTAAATAACATTTAATTTTAGCTTCATCGAGTTCTTTTAGCATTTCTCGAAATCGAAGTTTGGCATAAAGGCTTCGATCGGCACCGTTGTATACATCTCCCGAAATAATGACAAAATCACACTTTTTTTGAATTGCAGTGTTAACAACCCTTTGGAAAGATTCAAAGGTAGCTTTACGAAGAATATCGGCAACCCAAGGTTCAACCGACTGAATTCCTTCAAATGGACTGTCTAAATGCAAATCGGAACAATGAATAAAACGAAAAAGTGGTTGTCTTTCCATTTTCCATCCTCTTTACTCATTAAAGTTTCCTCTAATGGTACAATATCAAAAAAGTATTTATTTCCTTAACCAATTATCAATTTACTTTGGAATTGTTATGAAGTCAAATGACTCATTTTTTTAATAAATATCTGTTGCTTGTGTTGCTTTATAAAAACGGATGATGATTTAAAATTAACTCTATCATTTTAATCCTATTCCATAATATGGAAATTTGATGACACCTTCGGCGTCAGATGAGATCCTCACGGCTTCAAAAAGCGAAGCCCATTGATAACAGCGTTAAGATAATTATTGTAAATTATATTTATAGGATTGAAATAAATGGTACACAAGAAATTTGTAATTTTTCTATTCATTTTCATAATAATCTTTCAATTATCCTTACCAACTTTTTCCAGTGAAAAATTCATTAAATTTTCCGCGGTTGGGGACATTCTTCTTGACCGAGGGATTAGAAGAATCATTGAAAATAAAGGGCAAGATTATCCTTTAAAAGAGATAAGTTTTTATTTATTAAGCCGAGATTTGGTGCTTGGCAACCTGGAAGGACCTCTTTCTGAGCGGGGTGAAGCATTAAAGAAAAAGTATATATTTCGAGGTGACCCTTCATATGCTGCTGTGCTTAAAAAAGCAGGCATAAACCTCATTTCCTTAGCCAACAACCATATAATGGATTATGGTAATCTTGCTTCAATTGATACCATTGAAAATCTTAAAAATGCCAGATTAAATCCATTTGGTGCTGGAGAGAATCAAGGAGAAGCCCTTAAACCGGTTATAATCCATAAAAATGGTTTCACTTTATCTTTCTTTGCATCCCTTGGTTATCCGCTTCAAATCGAGAAAGTTGATCCGAAGACATCAGGACCATGCCAAGTTGCATTGGATGAATTTATTTCTGCTCTTCAAGACATCCGCGAACAAGTGGACTTTATCATCGTCTCTCTCCACTGGGGATTGGAGTATGAAGCCCCTCCCCACCCCCATCAAATCGAAACTGCTCATCGATTAATTGATAATGGTGTTGATTTGATTATTGGACATCATCCCCATGTTATTCAAGGAATCGAAAAATATCGGGGGAAGTATATTTTCTATAGCTTGGGAAATTTTCTTTTTGATCAGTATGGAGATCAAGAAAAAGAAAGTATTATTTTTAGTTGTGATTTGGGGAAGGAAGGTTTACAATTTCCCTACATTATTCCAATTGAAATTGCTGATTATCAAGTAAAAATAGCTTCTGAGGAAAAAGCCGAAAAATTTATTACAAAAATCCATTTGGTTTCAGATGAGGGGAAAATATTTTTACAGAAAAATGACGAGAAATATTTTATTAAAACAGGAAAATGATTCCCAAAACTGCCTTTCCTGTTTAATAATTAGCCTTTCCTGAAATATTTTCAATAGTTATATCAATAATAGCAACGTTCTCAATATCATTAGGATCCATAGGGCTTAAATTATCTTTATGACTATATTTTTCGATGAAGAGTTTCAGAGCTGCAGTTTTCAAATTGAAATCATCAAGAATATGAGCCTGCCCAAAAACCAAAACACTCCAGTAATGCATTCCAAATTGGCAGGGTTTTTCTCCAAGGAGAAGCTGGATGGGATGGCTAATCTCGAAACATATTCGGGAATTCTCTCGAATATTTGCAATTTTTTGCCCTTGAAGTGCTGAATGGATATAGAGATGATTTTGTTGATAAACATAATTGACTGGAACCAGGTAAGGTTGATTATTGCTAACAGTTGCCAGATGACCATAAAAAGCTTCATTAAGGTATTTGATTGAGTTTTCTTTGGTAAGCCATCTCTTGGTCATAATAGATACGCTCCTTGAAGTATTTTTAGTTCTTTTTTATCTCCATATTGCTATCATGAATACCAGTTGATCTTGACTTTTTATGGAATTTGTAGTTTAATAGAATTGCCACAGGTTCCGAGAAATTGGAAAACTTTAAGAACTGAGGGCTCAAACCTGATGTTCCTACAGGGGATTGAAGAGCTCGAATTCCCTGAAGAAAAAATTAAAGTTGGACGGTTTGTTGGGATCTGTGGTTTTTTCATTTTAACTTATTTTTACCAACCTGCAAAACTTTTTCCAAAAAAATGATGTAGCGAATCATTTCATTCATATTAAAAGTAATTTGGAAATTTCGCAGGTAAGGAGGAAAGTTTACAAGATCCTTTTGAAGGGCAAATATCACATTTCCATCTTGAAAACGAAAACGTTGGATGAATTTATCATCAAGTACCCATTCAAAAGGAAAAAACTGAACGCAAAATTGATTTTCAACATCATGATAAAGTAAGTCTACTGGAAGGCTTCCTTCGAAGTCACACTCAAGACAGTGAAAGACGTTAATTCTTCCCTCAAAAAGCTCTTTTTTTAATTCAGGGTTTTCCTGAGTATTAATTGATCTCCAAATCTCAATTGTTCGTCGTGAATTACAACTGGGACATTGAAATTCAATGTATTCACAAACCGACATGTCTTTCTCCTTCCTCAAAAATTCTTCAAGGAATTACTTTTCAGACCAATTTTTTGCGATAACAATGTCTACCTCTATAGGTACTTGTTGAATAAATTTTTTCCCAGCTTTAATCATTGTTTCTTTCAAGAAATGGGATATTTCTTGAGCTTTTTCTTGAGGCGATTCAAGAAGAATTTCATCGTGGACCGTTGCAATGAGATGAATATTGTTCCTGTTCAAATAAGGAAAAGACATCGCCATGGATTGTTTCATTATATCAGCAGCTGTTCCTTGGATTGGAGAATTAAAGAGTTCAGTCATTTTAGGATGATCTTCCCATATTCGTAACCGTCCATTAAGGGTTCGAATTTCCTTGAGGCGACTGGTACTGAGTTCTTTTTGCCAGGAAGCGATGCCTTGGTAAACTTCAAAGAAACGTTTACGGAAATCAACAGCTTGTTGATTAGTCATCTCGACACCATAAGAATTTTGAGCATAGAGCTGTAAACCTCGAGCTCCCATAGCATATAAGAGACCAAAATTAACTGCTTTTGCGGCTTGTCTTTCTTCTTTCGTGACGTTGCCGATATCTTTTCCAATCAAAAGGGAGGCGGTTAGACAATGAATATCTTGGTTTTGTTGAAAAGCATCGATCATTCTTTGATCGTGGCTGATTTCTGCCGCAACACGAAGTTCAATTTGAGAGTAATCGCCGATTATGAGGAGATTGCCTTCCGATGGGATAAAACATTCTCGAAAAATCTGGTCTCGAGGAATTTGTTGTAAGTTGGGGTTTCGACAAGAAAAACGTCCGGTCGTAGTACCAATTTGCCAATAATCAGGATGGATTCGATTCGTTACCGGATGGATATATTTGGGGAGAGTACTGGCAAAAGATTGGAGAACTTTCGTTACTTTGCGATAATCGATTAGAGCTTGAATAACAGGAAATTGACGACTTATTTGAGATAATTCTTCATGCGAGGTTGTTTTTAAAGGAATTCCCAACTGCTGTAAGGCTTCCAACATTTGTTTAGGGCTATCTAAATTAAGAGGCGGTTGCTCCGAGTTCAAATTATCCATAAATGGGAGCTGTGGGATTCTCTTAAATCCTTCTTTAAGTCGTTGGTGGAGAGTCGCTGCTAAGTCGCTTTGATTTTTTTCTAATTCTTCAGTCAATTTTGCCCATTTTTCAGCATGAAGAAGCATTCCACTGAGTTCCATATCGACGACGGCTGAAAGGCATTCAAATTCTAACTCGGCTGTTGCAGATAAATGAGCGTTTTCCAGTTTTGAAAGAAGACAAGGGTAAATTTCCAGTAATACTTGGGCATCACGCGCCGCATAACTCAATTGTTCTTCACTGAATTCACCGCTCCAATCGCTGTTTTGCAATTCCTTAGGAAGGTCAATGGATAATTCCTCTCGTACCAAGTCAGAGAGCTTGAAACCTTGACTTTTTTGACCGGCTGATAAAACTTGTGCTGCTAACATAGTGTCAAAATAGGGACCATGAACTATAAATCCAGATTTTATTAAAAACTTCAGATCAAACTTGGCATTGTGAAAAATTTTAAGAGCTGAAGAAGTGAAGATTTTCTTCAGGGAGGAAATAATATCATAAGATGCTTTCCAAAGGTCAATTAAGATTACCGGTTGGTTTAAGGATGCAATTTGGATCATTCGAAGTCGGTTTTGAAAGGGATCAAGTCCAGTAGTCTCGGTGTCAATTGCAATAATAGAGTTTTCATTCAAAGATGATAAAAGTGGTTGGATATCATGAATTGATTTGATGAATCGATACTCGGTGTGCATTAAGACTAAATTTATCCTTTCTTCTTTTCGTTTTATTTCGGACCTATAAATATTGTATCTTTTTTTGGTTTTTTGTGTAGATTCAAGGTCATGATATAAACTCAATCTTATCGTTATATTAAGTTAGCAATGAAAATACTAATCTTGAACCGTTATTTCTAAGAGTTCAACCATTCTTTGGTTGGACGACGTGAGAATCTCATCCTTTTAAATCTTTTCCAAAATTATATATAAAAAGATGAGATCCTCACGCCCTCGAAAAGCGAGGGCTCAGGATGACGCCTTTTTTAAAAATCTTTGGTAGGGGCTTGATTTATCATGCCCGTGTATTTACAGGAAAGATAATACAGTTCCATAATATGATATATAATTCATTCAATACTTTTTAATTATTAAAGGAGCCTTTACTCAATTGGAATCTAAAATTAAAGTTGGAATATTATTTGGTGGTCAGTCGGTGGAACATGAAATATCAATTTTATCGGCGCGGAGCATTTATGAAGCCATTGACAAAGAAAAATATGATGTTGTACTGATTGGTATTGACAAACAAGGAGGATGGCATTTTAGCGATGAACAAATTTTTCTTGGATTGAATGCAACCCGTCGATTAAAATCATTTACCAATAAGAGCGATCAACTGGCATTAATACCTGGCCAAAGGGTTGGTTTTTTATACCATCTATCAACACAGGGAAAGCAAAAACCTATAGATGTGGTATTTCCAGTTTTACATGGTACCAACGGTGAAGATGGATCAATCCAAGGTTTTTTAAAGCTATCTGGGATCCCTTTTGTTGGCGCTGGAATACTTGGGTCAGCCATTGGTATGGATAAAGAAGTAACAAAACGCCTCCTTCGTGATGCTAGCATCCCTATCCCACATTTTCAAGTGGTGCGTCAGATCGATCGAAACACCATAAAACCACTTCAAATCCAGGCTGAATTTGGTCTTCCTCTTTTTATAAAACCAGTTAATCTGGGATCTTCAGTGGGGATTAGCAAAGTAAAAACCATTGATGAAATGAAACCAGCTATCGATAAAGCCTTTCTATATGATCATAAAATATTAATAGAAGAATGTATACTTGGAAGGGAAATAGAATGTTCAGTTTTAGGGAATGAACATCCGGAAGCATCCCTTCCCGGTGAAATCAAGCCCAATTACGAATTTTATTCCTACGAAGCAAAATATCTGGATGAGAATGGTGCAATTCTTGAGGTTCCAGCCAAATTGCCAGATAATTTAATAAAAAAAATTCAAGAAATGGCGATTAAAGTCTTCCAAGTATTAGAAATCGAAGGAATGGCACGAGTTGACTTTTTCCTACAAGAAAATGGCAAACTCTTGGTGAATGAGGTGAACACCATTCCAGGGTTTACCAAAATCAGTATGTATCCCAAGCTTTGGGAAGCAAGTGGTTTATCTTATAAAGATTTAATAACACGTCTCATAGAATTGGCCATTGAGCGGGCGAAACGGGATCAAAAATTAATAACCACCTATAAAGAATAATGAAATTCACAATTCACGATTTCTGAGCTGGAATTATAATAGAGAAGACAACCCCCTTTTCCTGATTAGCAGCGGAAATTGTGCCGCCGTGGAGCTTAATGATTCTTGCAGTTATAGATAAACCAAGCCCAAACTCACCTTTCATACCTGGATGGAATTTTTCAAAAAGTGTTTTCATGGTCTTTTCTTCAATAGGAGGTCCATCATTTCCAACCTGGATGAGTATTTGGAAGTTGGGTTGTGCCTTGAGTGAAATTGATATGGTATTTTGAGCATAGCGAACTTGATTATCTAATAAATTTTCCAAAGCGACAGTCCATTGTTCATAATCACCAAAATAGTTGGTATTTTCAAGATCAGTAATCCATTTGATATCTTTCCTTCTTACTTGGAAACGATTCATAACTTCCATGATGAGTTCATCTAGACGGAATTGATCTTGAGATTGATTCGTTTCGTTAAGAACGTCGAGTTTAGTTAAATATAGAAGATCCCGATTTCTTTTTTCCAAGCGCTCGGCTTCTTGATCGATGACTAAAACCGATGCTTCCAGGTTTCCTTTGGGAAAAATTCCATCAAGAATCGACAGAGCATAACTGCGTATAACCATTACCGGAGTTTTAAGGGCATGAGAAATGTTTTGTAAGGAATTTTGTTGAATTTCGTTTTGCCTGATTAAACGGTTTCTTAATACATCAATTGACTTCGCTAAGCGACCAATCTCATCTTCTCGTTGGATAACCACTGGTTCTTCCCAATTTTGCTTGGCTATTTGGCTGACATGTTTTTCCAAAATCACTAAAGGTTTGGTGAGGTATTGTGCTAATATTATGGCTGGAATCCAGCTTAAAATAAATACCATCCCCATCACCAAAGAAAGCTGGCGGAACAGGGTTCGAACTAAGCTTTGGCGATAACTATCCCACATATAGGAAAGTAAATAGAAGGTACCCGATGGTGACGAGATGCGCCGTATAACGTAAAACATTCGATTTTCTCTTATGATTTCTTGATAGTGTTTTAAATCAGTTTCCTGTAACTGAGCTTGTTTGATAAAGTTTTCTAAAATGGGCCTTGGTAAAGGATTAGGAGGGAATATTTGTTGGTTGTTATTAAATAAAATATGTCTTACTGTACGGATGTTTTGATCTGCTTTATCATTTTCAATGGGTGGTAAATTCTTAGGAAACTGCCAAATTTCTCCCGATTGAAAAATCTCCTGGCCATTCTCAATGTTAGCATAAATTTCATTGGTAAAAAAACGATCTAAAGAAAAAGGAATGATTAAAAGTAGAGCTATTGTTACAACAATGATTAAAAGAGCAAAAACTAACCAAATTTGAATAGCAAGTGGTAAGTTTTTCATCATCATAATGATACCAATCGATAGCCAAATCCGTATAATGTTTCAATTCGGATTTCAGGGATTTTTTTGCGAAGGCGTCGAAGTAAATCATCTACAGCTCGATCAGTCCCGTAATAATCATTTCCCCAAACTTTCTCTATGATTTGCTCACGGGTGAGAGCTTTTCCGGGATTTTCTGCAAAGATGCAAAGAAGATCAAATTCCTTCGACGTCAACTCAATGAATTGATTTTCTTTATGAACACTTCTCGTAATAGTATTAATGATATAAGGAGGAAGTTGGATATAATTTTCAGACTTGGTATCGCGGCTTTTTTCATAAGTTCTTTCTAAAATCTTCCGGCTTCGAATCACCAATTCCCGAGGAAGAAAGGGTTTAGGAAGGTAATCATCACTTCCCATTTCTAACCCAACTATTCGGTCAAGGTCAGCATCGCGAGCAGAAATAAAAATCACTGGTATTTCCGGGGAGAAAGTTTTAATTTCTCGAATTAATTGATAACCGTCAATATCAGGTAACATAATATCCAATATCCATAGATGTGGTTTTGCATTGATTCTTTTTTGTGCTTCACTTCCGTTAAAAAATGAATGGACTTCCCATCCTTCATTTTTTAGATAGGACGTTAAAAGCTGGTTCAAATTTTCTTCATCTTCGACTAAATAAATAATATACTTCATGTTTTATACCTTTTTATTTTATGAACTTGAAATATCAAGTTTTTTAAATTCATATATAATTTAAATAACATTTTTTATTTATTTCCAACTGAACTGTTGTTGCCAAATATGCTCCTTAGAACCACAAAATAGGTAAATGAGATTGCCACGTCGCATAGAACGTTCCGTCATTCAGGCTGTGTCACAATTCTTTTCTTCCATCACATATAACTTCAAAGTGGAGGATACGGTACGATTATCTTCAATTTTTGGTTATCTATTTCCAATAATACCGTAAAATATTCGTATAAGTGGGGGTAAATAATTTACAGAATCATTGTGACACAGCCTGAATGACGGAACAGGAAAAAATTCAAATCCCCCTTTGTCCCCCTTTTTCTAAAGTGGGAAACGATTCCTGAGTAAGTATTTTCATCCT
>JAAYUP010000050.1 GCA_012517635.1 Candidatus Atribacter alterifermentans | reverse complement strand
GATTTAATTGATTTCTTCTTCAAAATAGGGAATGGTAGTAAACATCCCAAAACATTCACCAAGGGAGAGCAAACGGGAATATTCCACAACGATGGGATGATCACAGCGAAGCACTAAAGAATAGGCTTTCCCGGCTGGCATGGCATATCCGCCAAATTCCTCAGGCCGATCAACTCGGAAATCAAACATCCGCTTTGCACCCAGTTGAAGGACGATCCCCTCTACTGGCTCTTGATCTTTAAAATAGACTGAAACTCCGACCTTCACTTCAAAAGGATTGGTATTGAGAATCATGATCGCCTCGTGAGAATCCCACTTTCCCAATTCCTTTCGGGGCAGCTCCCCATCCGGAATGACCCAAACTTTTTTCCCGATTGCCATAGAATTGCCTCCTTCATGGATTCATGGATTAAGAATCTTTTTTAAAAAAAGAAACCTCTCGATGCTTTTGGACACTACTCTCTACTGTAAAAACGGAAATGAAAAGCACCATTATTCTAAAAATTCTTTTTTTGAATATGAGCATTTCATCTTTATGTCATTTACATTTTTCCCGATCTCTTTGGCTAAAGTGATATAAGAGAATTTCGATTTATTCCTGTTCTTTCATTAATAGAAAATATTCTTAATGATAAAAAATCTAAACTTTGGTATTCAATATAAATTCATCCATAAAGGGCGATAAAGGTTCTGCACCTTTCTCAGTAATGAGGAAGCCACTTTCCATTCGAACACCGTGCACTCCGCCGGGTACTGAAAAAACACTGACATCAACACACACCGTCATCCCTGGTTTCAGCACATCGTTGCTGTTTGGCCCGAAGAAAGGCGCCTCAGCTTCCATCAATCCAATGGTATGGGCAAAAGGACAAACAATGTTTTTGCCATATCCCTGACGGGTTACAAATTCATGCGTTACCGCGTTGATATCTTTCCCCACCATTCCTGGCTTGAGATTGGACTTGGTGATTCGATAGGCTTCAACCATATCGTTGATGCAGCGGCGTTGAGCCTCGTTGAATTGTCCACCGACCACAGTTGTGTACCCGAAGACGCCTGCGTATCCATTGTAACGGGGACTCATCCCCAACATCACGGTTTCTCCGGCTTGTAATTTTTTGTCCGAGGCCGTTGGAACCACTCCACTGGTTCTCTCTCCGCTGGCGACAATTGCTTTAAAGGCAAACCAGTTGGCTCCCAAAGATCGGGCTTTTCCCTCTCCGGCACCGGCAATTTCAATTTCGGAAACGCCTTCTCGAATTAATGCCTTCATGGCCTGAAAAGCTTGATCAGCGATAGAAAAAGCCTTCTTAATCTGTTCCTGTTCCCATGGGGACTTTATTTTTCGAAATTGCTCAAATTCATTGGTGATATCCACCAACTCGATTCCCTGCAAATCCTTTATGAGCAATTGATACACACCAAAAGGCATTTTATCCATTCCCACTACACCCAGCTTTTGCCTTCTCCCTTTAATGCCGATTTCATTAAATACTTCGGCAAATGAAGAGATGGTGGCATTGGGATATTCTTCCTCCGGAACCATGAATACCGGTATATTTTTTGTCTTTTTAATTGCTGAATCGGTTTTGGCAAAAGGTTCCGATTCTGGTCCTCCTAATATCATCGGTTCGCCTTGACGAGGAATAAACAGGCAGCCACTCTCGAATTGTGGGCACCAACCGGACAAATACCACCCATTGGCTATATTGAGTTCATCGTAATATATCAAAGTCCCTGGAAGGTCTTTTGTGATAAGAAGGTCTTGTACTTTTTTTAAGCGAGATTTCATTTCATATTCTGGTAATACCATATTCCTTTCTCTCCTTTTATTTTATGTTTTTTATTTCAATGAAATACATGATTTTCTCTCAATAAGAATAGGAGACAACTCAATCCGTTGAGCGGGAAGTGGTTCATTTTCTTGCATCTTATCAATAACCAATTTTGCTGCTAACCTCCCCATCTCTGATCCTGGAATTTTCATAGTAGTAAGCGGAGGGTGAAAAAATCGCGCCATCTCAATATCATCAAATCCCATCACCGATAGTCTGTCTGGAATAGAAATATTCATTTCATTGGCTTTTTGAAGTACTCCTATTGCCATTTCATCATTGGTTAAAATGGCAGTGGGTGGATTGGATAGCAAGAAAAGTTTCTCCATACTCCGCACTCCTCCATCAACATTAAAATCCTCATTGTAAACAATATATTCACGGCGGATTGGAATACCATGAGATTGTAAGACTTTTAAGTAGCTGTTTTCTAATGCTCGAGAAAAATAATGATGTTCCGCTCCAGCTATTAAGCCAATATTTTTATGACCTAAATGTATAAGATATTCGACTGCCTCCAGTGCCCCTCTTTTATAATCACAGAGAACACAATCGAATCCAATTGGACCGATATCATCCACCATTACCACAATAAAACCATTTTCTTTCAGGTAAAAAAGAAATTTTGGATCGGTTTCTCCAATGACGATTAAGTATTTCAGACTTTTTTCTGCAATAAAAAGGGGAAGAGCGAGAGGGGTATAATTATCCCGTTGGGACACTGAAGAAATCACCACATTAAGCCGTTTCTCAAACATAGTTTTTTCAATTCCAGAGATAACACTGGAAAAAAAATAATGATCTGAACGAACGTACTCCCCAAAAAGTACTCCAACATAATTGGTATCATCAGAAAAAGGGTGTTTCTTCTGACTTAAAAACCGAGCGGATAGATTGGGTTGATAGTTTAAAAGGTTGATTGCCTTCAATACCCGATCTTTAATTTCATCGCTCACGGCTTCAGAGCCATTGATGACTCGTGAAACCGTTGCAACACTCACTCCAGCTTCCCGGGCTACATCTCGAATAGTTGGGGACATAGTCTCACCTTTCAACTTTTTTTTCTGTAACCGTTTTCATATTTCTTTCACTCTTTCTCTCCATTGATGGGCCAGCCCTTTTGCTGAATAAAAATTTGCATCTTTCTCTTTAAAAGCATCAATAACCTTAGACAGTTCGGTTAAAGCTCGAGGCCCACAGTTTTGGATTATAAAAGGAAGAGGTTCAACGGTCGCTTCTCCATAAGAAAGACGAGAGGGCATTTCAATGAATTCCCAGGGGTGGATATAAAAACAAAATACCGCCGGTAGATTTCTATCGGCACAGTAAGCAATCATACTATTGACATGCTTCATCAATGATTCAGAGCCTTCGGTTCGGAAAAGAGGCCATTGATCTCGATCCCGGCCATATTGATCATGACTTTCTATAGTAAGATCAGCAAAATTTGGTATTTCAAGAATGGAAAGGTTTCCCTCCTGAGTCCAATCTTTCGCTGATGGATAATAAGGAGTAACTCTTTCTTGATAATAATAAAGCGGATAAGTAGCATCGGCGAGATACCCCAATTTCTCTAAGGTATTCACCATAATAGTACTTCCCCAAAGTCTGGGGGCTCGAAAAGACTGGGGAGCTTCTCCAATAACTTCAGCAATCATTGCTGTCGCTACTTCAAGGCGATGAGGCACTTCTTCGGGTAAAACTGGCTTGACCAACGGAATCTCAAAAAGTGGATCACCAATCGTCTCGTGATGAATGGTGTGACAGCCCACTTCAAAACCTCTTTGTTTTATCTCACGAGTGAGTTCCGGGAATTTTTGTGCTGCTTCAGCGACCATAAAAAAAGTAGCAGGGATTCCTTTTTTCTCAAACAAATCCATCAAAAGCGGTGTTCCTTTTTCAACTCCATTATAAAAAGGCGTAAAACTCCCTATGTCAGTTTCGGTATCTACTCCTATAATAACTGAAATATCCATCTTTTACCCTCTTTTCTTTAAAAAATACGTAATGTAAACGAATACGTAACCGTTATCATTTTAACTAAAAAATTTAAACTATGTCAATATCTAACCCTGAAAACCCCATCTTATAAATTCCCCCATTGAGGGGGGATACAGGGGGGTGTGCCTTTAATCGGTCATCCTG
>JAAYUP010000049.1 GCA_012517635.1 Candidatus Atribacter alterifermentans | reverse complement strand
CTTTTTGATATTCAAGAGCGATTAATTCCAATATGCCATCATGGTTCATATCACGAAAATCGAAATCAACAAATGGTGATGAAAGCCTGGAACCAAGCCACTTAGGATAAATCATTCCCTTTTCCCACGCATAGATAAATAATCGATTGTCAAAAATGGGATGAAATTGAGCGGTTTTCCAAACCCCTACCGCTACTTCTGGTTTTCCATCGCCTTCAACATCACACATAAGGATTTTCCAAGGATTCATTTGGCGATTATTATCGATCCATTTTTCCTGAAATTTTCCTCCCTCATACTTATAACAAGCGAGTCTTTCTCCCCGAATTTCACCTTCCTTTCCTAATATGATGAGAATAACTTTTTCATCCGGATACAGACAGCCATCGACAATAATCCATGGTTCCATTGAGTATTGGTCAATAAGGATATTATTATTATCGACCATTTCCAGGGAATCATGATAGATATTGATGGAGATTTGATCGTCCTTGAAAGATTTAATGGAAATTTTTGCCTGTGAGCATCCAAAGGTTATGAATAAAAAAACAAATACAGTAAGCAAAATTAAAATATTTTTTTTCAACATATTCGAGATTACCTTGATAGGTTTTTTCTATCCAAAACGTTCTTTCATAATAAAAAGCGAACTGCGTGAATTCATAGCATCTATTTATTTTACCTGTATCTACATTATTAAACCCTCTTTTTAGTTTACCAGATAAAATATTTTTTACTCTTCTTTTTTCATTTTATATTTAGTGTTAACAATTACAAAATACTGCTTAATTTACTATAAATACTAATAAATCCTATATTATAAAGAAGAAAATGAGCAAAGTGGTATTGACAAACGATTAAATATATAATAATGTGTAAGCGATAACATGTAAGCGGTTACAATATTATCTCTTTAGCATTATTAGACGATATAATTCATAACGAGGTGGTTCCCAAGAATAATGCTAAAGGTGGGTTAAGAATTATGGACAACAATCATCATAAGAAATTAAAAAAACGTGCGACCTTAATTGATGTGGCCAGACTTTCCGGAGTATCAACCGGCACCATATCAAGGATACTCAATAATCATCCTTCGGTAAGCGAAGAAGCACGGAGAAAAGTTGAAGAGGCGATTAAGAAACTAAATTATGTTCCTCTCTCTGCGGCTCGAAGCTTAGCGAAAGGAGTTTCTAATACTATTATGCTATCTATTATTGAAGAAAACCCCATTCTTCCTTCTACTTGGCGATATGAGCTTCCAGTTGTTCAGGGAATTTATGATTACTTAAAAAAGACATCCTACAACCTTCAGATTGGAATTGGTTTTGTTGAAGAAGCACAAAAATCAAAATTTTTTGAAAATCTAATTAAAGATAAGTATATCGATGGGCTCCTAATTCTTGGTTCTTGGCCTATAAACTATAGGTCTTTGCTCTATTTAGAGGATAGAAATATTCCTTATGTATTAATTGGATGTAAATCAAACATACCAACTCGAGTGGAAATTAATTTTGATAATCACGGAGCCATTGTTCAAGTTATCGACTATCTCGTTCAGCTTGGCCATACCAAATTTGCTTTGATAGGAGGGTTTGCGGATCAGCTGCACATGGTCGATCGAGCCAATGGTTTTCGAGATGCTTTAATAAAAAGAAACCTAAAAATATATGAAAATTTAATAAAGTTTGGCGATTATCAGATCGAGAGTGGGTACCAGTTAATGCTCGGGTTATTTAATGAAAATCCTAGGCCTACCGCGATCATATGCGGTAATGACTTTATGGCAGCTGGTGTCATAAAAGCTATCCATGATAAAGGTTATAAAGTTCCAGAGGATATTTCAGTAGTTGGATTTGACGACAATGAAGTTGCTAAAGTCATTAGCCCACCCTTAACCACCATTAGAGTTCCAGTTTTTGAAATGGGGAGTTTGGCAGTTGAAAAATTATGTACTATGGTTCAGAGCAATCGAAAACTTGAAGAAATTACCATTCTGCCTTGTGAAACCATTATTCGCTCATCAACTGGAAAATGTAAGGGAAAATAAAAAAGGGAATAGATAAGGTAAGGAGAATAGATAAGGAGGTTTTTGAGTGAGCAAAATAACAGAAATAGAATTAAATCTTCAACATTATTCGGATGCTATTGATTATAGTTCATTACCAATTCTTGATGAGAAAGATTATCAGTTTAGAATAAAGGCATTGCTTCAGTTGGCTTCATCACAAGGGTATACTCATTTAATAATTTATGGTGACCGTGAACACTATTCGAATATCCATTTTTTAACTGGATATGATCCTCGCTTCGAAGAAGCCCTTCTCATTCTTTCTCACGAAAAAGAACCAACTATTGTGGTTGGCAATGAAGGAATGGATTATTCAGCGATCATTCCTTTTCAGCTCCAAAAGGTTTTATTCCAGAGTTTTAGTTTGGTAGGACAACCAAGAGGGCAGAGCAAATCATTGAATGAGATTTTTCAAGTTGCCGGAATTCAAAAAAAGAGCAAGATTGGGGTTATTGGCTGGAAATATTTCTCTTCTATAGAGTGCTCCAATCCTTCTCAAACTATTGAAATTCCTTTCTACATTATTCAAGAATTATCGAATCTCGTCGGGGGGGAAAACCTCCAAAACGCCTCCGACCTCATGACTCACCCCGATTACGGTCTGCGTATTTCTCTTGATGTCCGAGAACTTATTTACCATGAAATCGCCGGCACCAAAGCTTCACAGAGGGTGTTACAGACAATTCAAAACCTGCAGGTTGGTGAAACGGAAATTGAAGCATCCCGCTATCTTGCCATTGATGGGGATCCACTTAGTGTACATCCTAATGTGAATTTTGGATTGGAAAACGTTCTTCCCGGTTTAAAGAGTCCAACCTATTATAAGAAATTAGAAGTTGGTGAAATTATTACTGTCGGCATGGGATACCGTCGTGCCTTGGTTGCGAGAACGGGGCTCTACGTGAGGAAAAAAGAGGAAATCCCGCCAGCCATGGAAGGCATCGTTGAAAATTTTTATACCCCCTATTTTCAAGCGCTTTGTAATTGGTATGAGGCTCTCCACATAGGAGTTTTTGGAGATGAAGTATTTCAGACAGTCAAAAAATCAATTGGTGATTTTAAAGCATTTGGCATTGGCTTAAATCCAGGTCATCTTACGCATACTGAGGAATGGACCAATAGTATTTTCTTTCAAGGATCAACCCACCGGGTGAAATCGGGAATGGCTCTTCAATGTGATATTATCGCATTTCCCGGAGAACCGTATGGGGGTGTTCACATCGAAGATGGTTTGTTTGTTGCTGATGAAGCGACCCGGGAGATCATTCGAACCCAATATCCTGATTCATGGAAGCGAATTGAACATCGACGACAAATAATGAAAGAAATATTGGGTATTGATATTGCCGATGAGGTCATGCCAACCTCAGATATTCAAGCGATGCTATTTCCCTATATGGGAAATACGAAGATTGTCTTATCTAAAACTTAGTTTTAGGGGGTGATAACTAGGTACTTTACTGAATAAAAATTTAATATTAAATAATAAAAAGGGAGGAAAACCATGAAGGGAAAACTAATAATTTTTTTAATTTTAGCTTTTGTTATAGTGTTTTCTATTAGTGTTGCTGTGTTTGCTAAGGACGAACCTCATAAATTAACCCTTTGGGGATGGTCACAAACAATAGATCATTTTAAAGCAGAAGTAGAGCCATTTAAACAAGCCTATCCTGAGTATGCTGATGTTGAGTTCGAATTTGTTGATTTACCATGGTTAG
>JAAYUP010000048.1 GCA_012517635.1 Candidatus Atribacter alterifermentans | reverse complement strand
TAAAGGCTGGCGCCGCCGATAACCACCGCCGCAACTGAATCGAGCATCCGAACTGAACCAGCATCAGCTCGACCGTTAACAAATCGAAGGACATACATAATGCCTCCTAAAGAGGCAAAAAAAGATGAAATCATGTAGATTTTCATTAAATGCCAATCGACGTTGATTCCAGCTCTTTGAGCAGCATCAATATTTCCGCCAATAGCAAAGGTATGTTGTCCAAATTGGGTTCGATTGAGAATGAACCAGAAAACAAAAATGATCAAGAGTGAGATGATAAAGATGTTGGGAATAAGAGAAACCAATTCTCGAATTTCAGCCCGAGCTAGACCGGCTGGTTGTGTGAACCACCTCAGAAACTTTCCGGGAAGATAATAGAGAAGATATCCATTCCCAAAATCACCAACCCCTGGGGGAAGATTGGTAATCGGAACGTTGTAGCTGATGATTTCTGAAAAACCATAGGCAATGCCATACATTCCAAAGGTGGCAATAAAAGGAGGGACTTTCATTTTAGTAACTAAAAAACCGTTGAGCAGTCCAGGGAGAAGTCCAATGAGTAGAGTTATTATCATCCCGGAGAGAATAGCCAGAGCAGGCGGTAATCCGAAAGCATAAAGATTGACCATCATCTTAGCAGAAACCACTGAAGCAAAACCCATCACAAATCCAACCGACAAGTCAATTCCACCGGTTATAATCACAAAGGTTTGCCCGGCAGCTAAAAGCATAATGGTCATGGAATTAACCATGATATTTTGAAAATTCTTCGCACTAAAAAAGCCGGTCCCTAACAAGCTAAAGATAACGATTTCCCCAATTAAAAAAAGGTAAACCCAGCTTCGGCCTAATAATACTCCCCATTCTCGTTTGTTCCCTGATAATTTACGGGTCTCTTCAACACTCATGACATTCTCTCCTTTTAATCGTAAATGAATTCAGGAAAGGTCTGATCGATAATAACTGCCAACACCAATATGCTTCCCACTGCAATATAACGGTAAAAAGGAAAAATTCCTGCCATGAGAAAACCAATCTCGAGAACGGTGAGAACCATCACCCCTAAAAATGAGCCCCAGATGCTTCCCTTTCCTCCTTTTAAGCTGGCACCTCCTATAACCACCGCCGCCACCGCAAAGAGCTCCAAACTGGCTGAAAACTGAGTATGCGAACCGATGGAATACACCAATACAGACAATACCCCAGAGAGAGCTCCAAAGAAAGAAGAAATGGTATAAATTTTAATCAAATGGCTATCGACATTGATTCCTGCTCGTCGAGCGGCATCGATATTCCCCCCAATGGCATAAGTGTGTTGGCCAAATTGAGTTCTGGTTAAAATATACCCAAAAATGGCTATGATAATACCGGAAATGAGAATTGAATTGGGTAAAATTCGAACCAAATCCCTTAATTGAGTATCAAGAATCCCCTCGGGAGGTTTTAAAAAAGAAAATCCCAGACCAGAAAAATAATATAGAATATAGCCATTTCCGATTCGACCGGCTTGCTGGGGAAGATCAATAATCGGAAACCCATCACATAGCCCAAAAGCAATTCCATTGGCAATACCATACATCCCAAGAGTGGCAATAAAAGGGGGCACACGAAATTTGGCAATTAATACCCCGTTGAGTAATCCGGGTAATAGACCAATCAATAATCCGACAATGATTCCCAAGGAAATACAAAAAAAGGGAGAATATCCCATGGCAAACAAATTCCGCATAACAATTGCGGAAATAACCGAGACCATTCCCTTCACAAAACCGATGGAAAGATCGATTCCACCAGTAATAATTACGAAGGTTTCTCCGGCTGCTAAAAGTAACGAAGGGGATGAACTCATTAAAATATTGTTCAGGGTGTTATTGGCAAAAAAACCCTTTCCAACGAAACTAAAAATTATACACAAAAGGAACAGAAATAAAATAACCCAATTTTTTCCTAATTTAACATACAAACCTTGTGTAGTTTTAACCTTATCCATTTTTCACCCTGGAGTACCAGTTCAACAGCAGATCCAGAGGTCTGCTGTTGAACTGGTAAATGATAGGTACTTATTGATAGATATACTTCTGCGATTCAGGTAAATTGACGTTTTCTTTGGTAAAGAAGAAAAATTCGGGGTTGAGTTTCTTAGGAACTTCAGCTTTTTCGGTGAAAAATTTATAACCCCATTCCACCGCTAATTGACCCATAGCATATGGGTTTTGAGCTAAAACCAAATCCACCTGCCCTGCTTTTAAGGCATTGATTAGGTCAACGGTCGCATCCCAGGTTGCAATTTTCACTGCACCGGTTAAACCAGCATTGACAACTGC
>JAAYUP010000047.1 GCA_012517635.1 Candidatus Atribacter alterifermentans | reverse complement strand
GGGCTTGGATTGTATTTTTTCCTCAATAACTTTCATGTTTTTTGCTCCTGAATTGTTTTTTTATTCAATGATTAGCGTCATCTTAACCGGATAATTTAAGTCTTTTCAACCAAATTGGACAATTCTCCTTTCCTACTGTCCTAAAGTTATTTTAATTATACCTGTTTCTATGTCTAGAGAAAACCATTACCATTAAGCCATTTTATTTTTTTAAATAAAATTCAAGAATCAAGACCTGACCCCTCAGATTCACATTTATAAAATTCAAGAATCAAGGCCTGATCCTCAGATTCTCACAAGTTTTGTGACAACCAGCTTATACATTGTACTTTTTTTTAATATTCTTCAGTGATTCATCCCCGTCTAGTATTTTCCCCTCCGTTAATTGCTCTTCAGCAGCATTCAGCTTACGGTATACCTCGGACATGAACATCTATTCTTCATACATTTTCCTGCTCATGATAACCATATCCCCCTACCCGTTTTTAGTTACAAAAATAGGTTCATCCGATTCATGACACATCTATGAAATCATACTTGTATTTTTTAAATCACGAATTGGAATAATTTTTGGCATAATTATTTGACCTCCTTTTGTGGCCATTTTATGCCATTATTATGCCTCATATAGCAATTATTTATTCGTTTATTATATAAATAAAAGTCCGCGTTCATTATAAACTGGACCGAGATTCTTTTTGCCATGTCGTAATACTGAGGACCAGGTCTTGATTCTTGAATTTTTGGGGAATTGGGATACTGGATAAGATGGAAAGATGAGATTCTCACGGATTCTGATTACGAATCCTCAGGATGGCACTAACAGCACCAAATGGGATTCTCACGTCGTCCGATAGAGACCACCGTACTCCTCCAGGATGTTTTCCCTCGGTAGCTTTATCTGGTTCATACTATTGGTGTTGAAAGAGTTGTTACCGTCCAGGCTCAGGAAACGCATCATGACGAATATACTATTTTTTGGAGAGCCGGGTTATCTTATCTTTAATCACTCTTTTGTTGAGGGTATAAAACAGAGGGTGAGAATAAAAAACCTGGGGGTACTATGACCCGGAACCTCTGAAACATCACAGGGGAACTATATATAACTTTACAGGTTATTGATGAAGTCAAAAGAAATCATACTTACTTCCTTGTTTGCCTTTATGAATACCATAAACTCTTTCAGATATTGATTATTTAATAACGAATGTGGGGACGAAAAAGTATTTGCTCATACAAATTGCAAGAGCTATTATTCTATACTTTTTTAAGCAATTCAAAATATTGATCTCTGCTCATTCCCACTGTACGCATATTGTTTTTAATAATTTCAACATCAATTTCATCATATTCTGGAATAACAATTGCTCGTTTGGCACCTGGATAAATGAGGACATGATGGGATCCTTCTTTTCGTTTATATTGACACCCATATAATTGGAACACTTTTAAGAGGATTTTGTAGTCAACTGGAGTAATGCGCGGCATTGCTATATTGATACTATTGACTTTTCACACTCCACTACTTCCAGCGGAGAAATGAGAACATCGTCTTTCATGTCAATTCCACATTCCATAAGATAATCTTCCAAGGTGTTCATATCTTTCATTTCTGCAAACTGTATTCGTAACACTTCTAAAAGATTATCCTTTGCTTCTTGTTTTGTTCTCCCTTGTGAAATAAAATCTAATTCGGGCGTTCTTGCGAGATACCAATGACCTTTTTTCCACACTTCTATTGTAAGATGCAATTTCACCGTATATTACCTACCCCAAATACTTATAATTTAACTTTCTCGACAGTATTTTGACTCTATTTTACATCTTTTCTTGAATAATACAAATTTTGTCACACCTGTGGGGATCAGGTCTTGATTCTTGAAATTATGAATCTGTGGAATTAGAGAAACAATTAAAAAAGATGAGATCCTCACGCGGGAAAGCACAGCTCAGGATGACATCTGTTATTTTTGGGTCTCAGGTCTTGATTCTTGAATTTGTTACGTTTTTCATTTTTAAAGATGTTAATGGAAAATGTGTATTTTGCTTAAATCAGTAATTAAATTGTCGTAAAAATTAAATTTATAAATTTTTGATGGTCTATTTCTTAAGAAAGATGAGTCATGAAGGGTTTTTGTCTTTCAATAGGAAAACGATGCTTCCCACCCCTCTTTCTTATTTCGCTTTTATTTCCCTCTGTTATTTACTTTTCTTTTCTTTATTATTACTGCTCTCAGTTTTATGATATGATTGGTTTGGGTAATTTAATTTAGGAGCGTGAAAAGCTTTGAAATACAAATATCAAATTCTCATTGAAAAAGATGAAAACGATATATATATTGCTTCCTGCCCTGCTCTACAAGGATGTTATTCCCAAGGTGATACTGTCGATGAAGCTTTACAAAATATC
>JAAYUP010000046.1 GCA_012517635.1 Candidatus Atribacter alterifermentans | reverse complement strand
TTGCAAATGCTAAATAATTTTGAAAAGCCAAGATTCGACATGCTCGTGATTATCACTCCATGAATCGGGCTCAATACATTGCACCTATACATTTTAATTCTTTTGTAAGGGCTTGATTTATCATGCCCGTGGATTTACAGGATAGAGATTCATACCACTTTCGTGGCACCAGATGACAATGAAAATATCTATCTCAATTCGTTATTGCGAGGAGCGTCTTGTGCGACGTGGCAATCTCATTTATAAATCTTTAAAATGGTTAAGATTTAAAGAAAAAAGACATATTCCTCACGGCTTCATAAAACGAAACCTTGGGATGACTGATTAAAGGCACACCCCCTAACCCCCCTCAATGGGGGAATATATTTGATAGTATTTACAGGATAGAATCACATCTCTTAAATCACATATTTGTTTTTATGGTAATGATAAAGATAAGACTCTTAGGCAAGAAAAAAAATGATATGGAATTCTATTTGGAATGTTACTTAAAAAGTGATAATATAGCAATGGTTTAATAACAGAGGAGGTCATCTGAATGAAAAGGAATTATTGGATAGTTCTGGTTGTTTCATTTTTATTACTAACACTCACTATGTCTGGTTGCTTATGGAAAGCTCTTAGCAGTGGTTCGGGCAGTTCAACATCAACCCCATCCCCGACAGCAACACCAAAACCCTCGCCTACCGCTACTCCGGCTTGTACAAGTTGTAATCCGTGCACTTCTTGCACCTCAACTCCGACCTGTACAACCTGTAATACCTGTACTACTTGTCCAACCTCATGCAATACCTGTAATACCTGTACTACTTGTCCAACCTCAACTCCGACCTGCAATACCTGTAATCCATGTACTACTTGTCCAACCTCTACACCAACCTGTACCTCGGGTTGTTCATTAAATTAGTTAGTTAAAAAAATGAATAATTGAATAAAAATAGGATAGGTTATTCTGCTGTTTGGTGGTATTGACAATAAAGCATTATTAATCTTTCCTTTTTTGGAAAAAGTTGTTCTTAGACTATTTTATGAGTTGATCTTCCTAATAAATTTCGTTCGGCCTTAGGTGATAATGAAATAGTTCCTCCCTCACCCTAACCCTTTTCCCATCAAGGAAAAAAACCAATGGGAAGAGAGTTAGGGTGAGGTTTTTAAAAACTCACCTTCACGATGAATAGTTCTAATGATTGAGATTGTCAAATATTACTATGATCCTTAAAAAAATGCTTAACTGTTACCATTAGCTCCCTTTTTTGCTAACTCATCAGCACGATGGTTCCATAGATTACCAGAATGGCTTTTTACTTTTTGCCAATGAATTTGAATTGGTGAATTTTTGATAAAACTCGCATAGTTTTTGGTTAAGCTGATATTCGTTTTCCACTCTCCGGTAACCCATTTCTGAATACCCCAATAATCAAAGTTTATAGTTATTTCTGGTATTTTTTCTTTTTGACACCATTGAACTACCTGCATGACAGCAAAAAGTTCTCCCCCAACTTGACGGGAATGACTGAATTCTTTAGGTACTGAACCAAATAACTCAATCTTGACTTTATTTTTGTGAATTATAACAGCTCCATAGCCAACTTTATGGTTATTATAAGATCCATCGACGTATGCTTTCCATTCAGTCATTGATCAATTCCTCATTTCTTCAATCTCATTAAATAAATTATCGTTCTGTTCCCAGCAAATTATTTGAAGTAAGCGTAATTATTCCATCTTTGATTTGGTAAAAAGCAACTGGGATATGTTCTAAATTATATAAAGTTTTCGCTCTTTGAATGATATTTTTGGTTTCTGGATGACAGGAGAAAAGAAAAATTTGATTTTCTTCTGAAAGTTGAAGAATAATTTTTGCAGTAGCAACTTGTCTTGATGGATCAAAATTCACTAAAATATCATCTAAGAGGATAGGAAGTGGTTCATTTATCCGACCAAATTCCAACGCTAAACCAAAACGTATAGATAAATAAACTTGATCAGCTAAACCACTACTCCATTCATTTTCTT
>JAAYUP010000045.1 GCA_012517635.1 Candidatus Atribacter alterifermentans | reverse complement strand
TCGACGCTTTCCGCCAATACTCCCTCTCGCCCCCTCAGCCTTTATCGCGCACGATTCATGGAGCGACATGCCATGGCATGTCGAATTTTGGGTTTTCATCCTCAATTGGAATTGCTAAGAGCTATGGATTTCTATCTATAAACTCTTACCATCTCTAAAAGAAAAAATAATTTGCCTCTTCCATTCAACCTCAGCTTATAATCCCAAAAGACCTTTCGCCTCTCTGCAAGCGGTCAATATCAGGGGTCGTTCCATCTTGAAGGCGATAAAGCATTTCTCCTGCATTCGGAACCACTAATATTCCTTCCTCTTCTCTCTCTAAATAGTCATTTGGGTCAAGTGAACGATAATCAAGATAGCCAAGATTGATTGACTCGCAAAGTTCCTGTGGAAGACCAGTAGCCAAGGTTACTTGAATTCGCGGATATTCTTTGCCGTCTTTATAGGTACCGATCCCCTTCACATGAGTTGAATGGGCCAAAATGCCTTTTGGAACGTGCTGACATTTTTCCCAATTGGCAAGAAAGTAATCTCGAGTATGATAGCCAATTTCCTTCAAGTATTTCCCATGAGTTATTGAGACTTCCTTCAGGTGGGGAGCATAAATGATAATTTCACCGCCATCATCAACAACCGGCTCCAGTTTATACATACATTTTCCACCCACCCATAGCTCGGAATACATAGTCGGAGCAATCGAAATCACCTTTTGGAAAGGCTTTGGCTTATAAACAACGTT
Organism: Candidatus Atribacter alterifermentans; assembly: GCA_012517635.1. GTDB lineage: Bacteria > Atribacterota > Atribacteria > Atribacterales > Atribacteraceae > Atribacter > Atribacter alterifermentans. The sequence goes on along the minus strand of JAAYUP010000045.1, from coordinate 9,673 downwards.
TATTTGATACGATAAATGAATGGCCTGCTGCCAGGATCCTACTGGATCTCCTGTAAAGAGGCCAAAAGGGACTTTCCCTTTCATAACAACACAAAAAGCGGTTATCGGTAAAGATAGAAATTGAGCTGCTTGGTTAATAATGTGTCGTGGAGGAGTATCTCGATGACCGATGGTTTTTGGGTTGGTAATAAGAGCCGACAACCAGTGAAAAGCATGGATAATCTCTGGTCCTGAAATACCTGGAAATAAATATTTATAACCTCCTGAAAAACCAACAACCTCATGAGGAAAAACTGGACCAAGAATGATTAACTCATCATATTCAAAAATCTTCTTGTTGATCGTGACAGGAATCGGCTCCGCTAAGAGGCCGCCGGTTATTTTCTTAACCTGCTCTTCAGTTAATGTTCCAATAAGTTTCAACTGAATGGGTTCATCCCATTGATGATTAAAAATATTGATTCCTAATGCTTTTGCTTGGGACGGGGCAATTCCAAAATGCTCATGTATTTGTTCTGAAGTCATGGCTGGATGAGTTCCTAAAGCAATAAGAAAGTCTAATTTTTTTACTCGTTTTAAAAGAGCTCTTTGAAAAGAGGAGAAAAATAACTGAAGAGGAATAGTCCGAGTATTATCGGGAACAATAACTAAAATCTTTTTTCCATCAAAAGAATATTTTTCTAACTCTCGTAAAATCAGTTGTTGTAATTCTGAATCAGAAAGACCGATAGCTAGGCTATCGAACTCACTAATCATAACCATTCACCCTCCCATTGGGTATGAAAGATCCCTTCCCGATCAATTCGTCGATAGGTATGGGCGCCAAAGAAATCTCTCTGGGCTTGAATGAGGTTGGTTGGAAGTGATGATGAAGACCAAGATTCCAGTGAAGACAGTGCTCCTTGGAAAGAAGGAAGTGGAATGTGGTTTTCCATGCCAATTTTTACTACATGACAAAGAGAAGAAAGCTTTTTTTGAAGATCATGAATAAACTCTGGAGATTCAATAAGCATTTCTAAGGCAGAGTTTTTTAAGGCAAGCTGAATCCTATTTAAAAGTCGTGTTCGAAGAATGCAACCTCCTTTCCAAATTCGGGCAATATCAACCAGGGGAAGATTCCAGTTTTTTTCCTGAGAGGCAACGAAAAGCATCTGTATTCCCTCATTAAATGCCATGAGACTGGCAAGATACAATCCATCAGCTAAAGCAGTAAGAAACTGCTGGGATTCTCGCTCAGAAAAGGGTAGAGAGTTTTTTGAGCGAATTTTAGCCGCTAGTTTGACACGGTTCGCCTTTCGAGCAGAGAGAATCCGTGCGACCACTGCTTGATTGATGGTTGGAATAGGGACACCAAAATCTAGAGCGACTTGGGAAGTCCATTTTCCCGTTCCTTTCTGCTCAGCTCGGTCATCGATTAAATCGACGAGATAAAAATTTGTTTCCGGATCTCGATAATTTAAAACTTTTATTGAAATTTCAAGGAGAAAGGAATTTAAATTCTCATGTTGATTCCATTGTTTGAAGACTTCAGCTATAGCTGGAGGGTCCATCTTTAAAAGTTTGCGCATCAAATCGTAGGCTTCTGCTATGAGCTCCATGAGAGCATATTCGATACCATTGTGAACCATTTTTACAAAGTGTCCAGCTCCTCCTGGGCCTAAATAAAAACAACAAGGCCCATCTTCGGTTTGAGCTGCTGCTTTAAGAAATATTTCTTGGACAAATTCATAGCCAGTGCGATGACCCCCGGGCATGATAGAAGGACCATGCAAGGCACCCTCTTCTCCTCCGCTAATCCCAGTTCCTAAGTAATAGAATCCAGCTTTTTCGGCTTCCTGCGCCCGTCGTTCAGTATCCAGGAAGTGCGAATTTCCTCCATCGATGATTACATCTCCTTTTTCGAGGAGAGGATATAGTTGAAGGAGAAATTCATCAACTGGTTGACCAGCTTTCACCATCAGCAGTATTTTACGAGGTTTTTTTAAAGAACCTACCAGCTCGGAAAGATCATAAGCAGGAAAAATCTTATCATTTGGAGATTTTCTGGCTAATAAATCATGAGTTTTTGACGGGGTCCGGTTAAAAACTACCAAAGAATATCCATGTCTGGCGATATTAAGAGCCAAGTTTTGACCCATTACTGCTAATCCGATTAGAGCCAGGTCATTTTTTTCAGGCATTCATATTTCCTCTCCTTTCAAAGGGTACACTTATCTCTTTTTTGGTCATGCCAAATGAAATTCACTAAATTCTTGAAAAAGTCCCTTATTCGCTTGGTAAACCTTTTCATAAAATCGATAGAGCCGATCATAAAAAGCACTAAAGTCGGGATCCGGTTGAAGAATATCCAACTGGATGATGTTTTTTTGAGAAATTTCATCCAAACTTTGAACCTGACCTAAGGATTTTATTGCTAAAAAAAATGCCCCCCGGCAAGGAGCCGAAGGAAATTTGCTCAGTTGTAAAGGAATACCTAACACATGAGAGAGAATGCTACTTCCTTTGGGAGAAATACCAAAGCCGCCATTGACAACAACTTGCGAGGGTTTCCCTATAATACCTTTTAAAAGCTCAAAGGTCGAACGAATACGGAAAGCGATTCCCTCATAAGCTGATTGCATTAAAGCTTCCTTAGTATGAAAATATGAAAGACCAAAGAGAATCCCGCGAGCTTGGGCATTCCAGTTCGGGCTTCGTTCACCAGTTAAAAAGGGAAGAAATAAAGGTCGAGGACGCTGGGGATCAATCTTCCATTGAGTATCATCGTTTAAAAGATCATTCAACCAAGAATAGACAATCCCACCATTATTGATTGCTCCTCCCCCTACCCAAATATCATCAGCAAGATAATAGCACCAGCTTCGTTGGTTGGGATCAAAAACCGGTTGAAGGTCACACATTCGGACTGCTCCTGAAGAACCAACCGTAATTACCATCTCTCGTTGATGAAACATCCCCTCTCCTAAGTTGGCAAAAGGGCCATCTCCCCCTCCCCAGATTACTGGAATTCCAGGAAGAAGATCGGTATCTTGGGTAAAAGGACTGACCTGCAATGGAAGGTGATGATCAGGTTCACAAAGGGGAAGGAATTGGTTTAAAGAAACGTGAGCACATGAGAGAATTTCCTCATCCCAACATTTCCCAATAAGATTGAGTAAACCGGTTCCCGAAGCGGTAGAATAATCACAAAACCACTCCCCGGTGATTTTTCCCAAAAACCAATCTTTAATAGTGGCTACTTTCCAGGCCGACTGCAATAATGATGGATCGTGTTTTCGAAACCAAATAAGACGGGGAAGGGTGTAAATGGTGTGAAGAGGAACACCGTTGCGAAAATAGAACCGCTTTTCTTGATATTCTTGATGGAGAGATTTCAACTCTTCTTGGCAGCGAGTATCCATCCAGTTTAAAAGAGGATAAAGAGGGTTCCCTTCTTCATCGAGAAAGAGGGTACTATGAAGCATGGTATCACAAGCCAAAGCGATGACTCGAGAAGGAGAGTGCTTGGACAATACTGCTTTCACCGACTGGACAATGCTTGAATAAATTGATAATACATCTTGTTCAGCAAAGGAAGGTTGCGGAGAGAAGGTTGGATAATCACTTTTAGCGGTTGCTTGAAGAGTTCCAGATAAATCAAAAAGACAAACCTTGCAAGAGGAAGTCCCAATATCAATGGTGAGGATGAATTCCTGAGAATTCATCAACTTAGACTCCTGAATAAGCATGAAACCCCCCATCAATTGGAACTCCTATTTGAAATAAAAAATTAAAATTATAAAAAGCTTTCAAAATCGAATACATTCAATCAACCCTGCCCAGCGTTATTCAGGTTAAATTTACGTTTAATCAAATGAATGGAAAAAGAAATAACCAAAATTATTTAGAATTAATAATTTCGTTACTTATAATTATAATGTATTTCATGCTAAATCATGTTCATTACCGCCAAAATAAAGCATAATTTTTAATAGGTTATCGTAAGCGTCGTCTGAATTGTTGAATTTATTCCTCCATTAAAAGGGGATTCAAGGGGGTGCGCCTTTCTCTTTTTGTTTCAGCACTTTTCACTTATTCAGGTCTTTTTAGGATAGACGTTCATGCTGCTTTCGCAGCACCAGATGAGGATGAAAATAGTCCCCCTCATCCTCATCCTCTCCCCCCTCAGTCTTTCTTCGTGGGAGAAGGTGAGGATGAATACCTTTATATTAAAGATTATTGGTATTGAATCAAATAACTTTCTTACTTTGAATAACAATAAAAGCACCTTTCCCGAAACCATCAAGTATGGTACCTGAGGGTGCGTCAGGAATAAGGGTCTGCTTAATCATCGTGATTTGGAAACCAACTCTTTTAAGTAAATCCAATACTTCTTCCGAACTATAAAAGGTAGCATCTTTATAAAATTCATTGGAATTGCGTTTTTCAAAATAACGTTTCCCCAATTCACTTTCTCTATCAACAAAACCAATAATAAGAAATCCTCCCGTTTTCAGTACTCTATAAGCCTCGCTAAAAGATTTTAAAATGTCATCAACAAAGCATATAGTCGTTACCATCAAAGCATAGTCAAATTCACCATCAGAGAAAGGGAGCTCTTCTGCTTGATTGGGATAAACCTTAATTCCCAGTTGTTCTGCTTTCTCGGCCATCTTTCTTGAAGGTTCAACACCAACTTTTATTCCTAAAGGTTGAGCGAATTTTCCAGTTCCAACTCCTATTTCTAAACCTTTCGCTTCGGAAGAAGGAATAGCCTGTTGAATAGCTTTTAATTCATCTTGATATAAATTCACGTTTCTTTCAAACCATTTATCATATCTATCGCTGAATCTCTCAAATGAATCAATTTTTGGCACACCAAATTCTCCTCAATTTTGATTGGTTACTTTTTAAAGCATATTAACTAATTTTCAATTTTTTAATTCTCGAAGATTTTTGGGATTTGTTTAAAAACATTCTTAGTTTTTCTCGATTGAGCAAACTATTTTAATTATTTTAATTTAAAGGATGTTTTATTGAACGAGCGGATTCTTTGTTCATTCCAATATATTACAAAATTACTGATTCCCCCGCCTTAGGACGAAGTAGTTCAATATCTTTTCTTGAACCATAGTGTTTTTCGAAGAATTCAAAACATTCGGTATGAACCGGAAGAAGATAACTGGGATGAATAGTTTCAATAATGTTGAGAAGCTCGTCCGGTCGAGCGTGACCCCCAACGTGCAGTGGATCATGGTTATCAGTATTTTCTTGAGCAAAGGGATTTCCAAAGAGCTGGAAATGAAAGTGATCAATCCAGTTTTTTAGCTTGATGGCATCCAACTGCATCTCCTCGTTAAAAGCTTCAGTTGCTGAATAGACGTAGGCTCCACCTGATGGATTAATGTCAATGAGTTCACTAAAATCATAATAGGAGAAACAGAAAACAAAATCATCAGGATGAGAAGAGACTTCCTTAGCAGTTAAACACTGAGCTCTGTAACGTTCTAAAAGGGTGCTTTCCCATTCGGAGGTGCGAACCCTCTTTTCAGAATAAATCCGGATATGGTGATGATTTAAGGGATTTGGAAGATCAACTTCACCACATTGACTTAAGGTCTCGAGAAGATAAGCATCCCGAGTAGTAATGACCAACTGTCGATTCACATCTTCGGTGGCTTTAAGAACCGAAATTAAACGCTCCAAATTTCGTGGACCAAAATCAGCAATGACCAGACCCTTGGCTTTTTTGATGATCTGGCTGATCCGATCGGTAACGTCTTGCTCGGTAAAGTGTTTTGACTCGTGACCTCCCTTTAAGCTGGCTCGAGTCCCCTCAATGATCAAAAGGAGTGGCTGGAGAGTAGCAGCTTCTTGGGCAAACTTTTGGGTCTCTTTGGCTTGTTTTCCGCTCATCCGGAGGTCTCCGGAATAGAGAACCCACCCTTCAGGCGTTCGAATACCAAAAGCTCCGGCACCTGGGATAGAATGATCCACCGACCAAAATCGAACAAGAAGGTCCCCAATGGTTACCTTACCTTCCATAATTGGAATGAGCGAAACTGGGGAAAGAGGGCGTTTTCCTGGAACACACTTCCAGAAATCTTCAACAGGTGTCGAAATGATTTGATGGGTAAAAACATGGTACGGTCTTTGCTGAGATGGATTGGAGTAATTCTTATCGAAACAGATCAAGCCGTCTTCCAGCATTTCTTTCGGTTTAGAATAAACGATTTCTGAAAGAAAGTCGGATGTTCCACAGTCCTGAATAGCTTTGGAAATCAATGCGCTGAGAAGGCTAGTATAAATCGGGATGTCAGGAGATAAAAGAGAAATATACCCGGAGTGATCCAGGTGGGCATGGCTTAACAGAATTCCCTGAATGGTAAGGTTTCTAAAAGCTGGATGGCTTGATACTTTTTCCCACCAGCTATGAGTTGGAATGACCAAGTCTTCTCGGTAGATACCTGGTAGGGGTGGAATGAGGTCAAAAGCCAAGAGATCTCCTAAACCATTAAGCCCTCGGGGTTTAAGAAACTCATCGAAGTATTTGTTCTCTTCACCAAAACTTTTTCCAAAATCAAGGAACAAAGCTGTTCCATGACTCTCGAGAAGGATCTTATTCCCTCCGATTCCATCAACTCCTCCTCCAGTAAAAAAGCTTAGTTTGACGCTCATTCTACCGCCTTCGTTTATGATAAAATTATTTTTTCATATTAATATTATAATAGTCTATACTGAAAATACAATTTCAACCAAATTCCGTCAATTAACTTCTCCCTTTGGATAAAGGGAGATCGAGAGGGATTCGATTTTTCCCAATTCTTTCAAATCCCCCTAACCCTCTTTTCTAAAGGGGGAAATTGATTTCTGAATAGTATTTTCATCATCAACTTGCACCACAATATGGCATGAAGGTCTATTTAAAAATTGCGAAGCATAAATTGAAGATAAATATTGGAATAAGATGAATTCGTTTAATTTGCCAATATACTCAAATCTTCCTTCTCTTTATACAAAAAGACTAATGATTAGTTAAGTCCATATAATTCTGTAAATTGAAAGAGCCATTTTCAAAAACCTCCGTTAGAATGTAGTTAGGAACAAACACTCAAAATCGGAGGGATTTTGAAATGGCTCAATATCAGATTACCGTAAATTTTTGAACTTTTGCATCACCTTTTTCAAAAAAATATGAAAAGATAAAGTTTTTTTGACCGTGAAAATTAAATATTCGGTGTTTGAGGAGTTCATGGAAATATTTTTCTCTTCACCAAAGCTTGACCATAATCGAGGGATAAGGAAAAAAGAAAAATGGGAGAAAGTGAATATGAGGGAAAAGTTCCCACACTCTTTTCCTCCTTTTGATATAATGAATTTTGAAGGGATAAAACCTTATCTCATATTTGGACTTTAATACATTGAAGGTAATTCCCGAAAGTTTCAGATTATTGGAGGCAAATGATAGCATGAATATGGAACTTCCCGAAAAAGGGGTAAATTTTTTAGAACAAATCATAATTGATGATCTCAAAAGTGGAAAAGTCAAAACCGTTGCAACCCGTTTCCCACCGGAACCAAATGGATATCTTCATATCGGTCATGCCAAGTCAATTTGTCTCAACTTCGGTTTAGCCGAGAAATTTAACGGAACCTGTAATCTCCGATTTGACGATACCAACCCAGAAAAAGAAGAACCGGAATATGAAAATGCGATCATTCGAGATGTGGAGTGGTTAGGTTTTAAATGGCACCGGCTCTGCTATGCTTCAGATTATTTTCAGCAGTTCCATGAATGGGCAGTAGAGCTTATTACCCAGGGAAAAGCTTATGTAGACCATCAAACTGCTGACGAAATCCGAGAAAATCGTGGTACGCTCACACAACCAGGCATAGAATCTCCCTATCGAAATCGCACAGTTGAAGAAAACTTATATCTCTTCGAAAAAATGAAAAACGGTGATTTTGAGGAGGGTGAATGCGTTTTGCGGGCTAAAATTGATATGGCCCATCCCAACCTCAATATGAGAGATCCAGTTATGTATCGGATTCTCAAAAAACCTCACTATCATGCTGGGGATAAATGGTGTATTTATCCTCTTTATGATTTTGCCCACGGGTATGAAGATGCCATTGAAGGAATCACCCACTCAATCTGCACTCTTGAATTTGAAAACCATCGACCTCTTTATGATTGGTTTTTAGATAATATCTCTTTGCCATCTCGACCTCATCAATATGAATTTGCTCGCCTCAATCTGAGCTATACCGTTATGAGCAAGCGCTTTCTTCTTGAATTGGTAAATCGAGGTATCGTTTCGGGGTTGGATGATCCTCGAATGCCCACCATTAGCGGACTGAGGCGGCGAGGTTATACTTCTTCATCGATCCGGCGCTTTTGCGATGAAATTGGGGTTTCTCGGGTAGAAAGCATTGTTGATATTGAATTTCTTCATCATGTGATTCGTGAAGAGTTAAACCGGACAGCGCCCCGAGTCATGGCAGTTCTTCGGCCTCTGAAGGTCATTATTGATAACTATCCAGAAGGGAAAATTGAAGAACTGGTTGCTGAAAACAATCCTGAAGACCCTAACTATGGTACTCGAATTATTCATTTTTCCCGTAATATATATATCGAGCAAGAAGATTTTATGGAAGATCCTCCCAAAAAGTTCTTTCGATTAGCACCAGGTCAAGAGGTTCGACTCAAACACGCTTACATCATCACTTGTCATGATGTAGTGAAAGACTCTTCTGTAAATATCATTGAAGTTCATTGTGCCTACGATCCTAAGTCCCGTAGTGGGTCTGACCTTTCCGGTCGTAAAATAAAAGGCACCCTTCACTGGGTCGCTGAAGAGGTAGCAATAAAAGCAACTGTTCGCCTTTATGATCACCTTTTTACTCTTAAAAATCTCTCGGAGATGGAAGAAGGGAAAACCTATTCCGATTATTTAAATCCTGATTCTCTCATTAATCTTGATCATTGCTTGGTTGAGCCTTCAATCGCTCAAGCAAAGCCCTTTGATCGTTTTCAATTCCTGCGCCAAGGTTATTTCTGTGCTGATATAGATCATACCCCAGAAAAACCGATTTTCAATAGGATTGTTTCTCTTAAAGATACCTGGGCCAAGATTCAGAAAAGGGAGAGTACGGATATTTTAGTTTAAATAATGAAATGATAGAGTCTTTATGAGGAGGGGAAATGTTAGTCTTCCCCTATTGAGGAGGGTTATAGGGGTGTGCCTTTCTCATTTTTATTTGATTATTTAGAACTTGTTTATGTGTTTTCAGAAAAAATCTGCATGCTAATCATACCCATTCTTATTCCGTCATTGCGAGGAATCCAACCGTTCTTTGGTTAGATGACGTGGCAATCTCATTTAGAATTTTTTTTGAAAACAATGAAAAGATGAGATCCTCACGCCCTCATAACACGAGGGCTCAGGATGACAGATTAAAGGATTCATTTTTGATGGTATTTTCAGAATAGAATGAACTCAGCTGAAACCATATGAATAGCTTAAATATAAGCATAAACGATAAAACAAATGATCAACAGTTAACCATTAAAAAGGGAAATAGCAATAATTCCGGAGATTTTGCTAAACTGATTGTTATTTCAGCTCCGCTTTTTTTCCCAGCTTTATTGGGTCCCCATCTTGATAATTTTATAGAAAATGTTTATAAAAAG
>JAAYUP010000488.1 GCA_012517635.1 Candidatus Atribacter alterifermentans | reverse complement strand
CGTCTGATTGAGCTCATTAATGACGAAACCTGGATTGGCTTAGATATTGATATCAAGGGAGATATTTACGAAGGGCTTTTGCAGAAAAATGCTGAAGATGTGAAGGGAGGAGCAGGGCAGTATTTTACTCCTCGATCCCTCATTAAAGCGATGGTAGAAGTCGTCCGTCCTGAACCAGAACAAACCATCTGTGACCCTGCCTGTGGAACCGGGGGATTTATATTAGCTGCCCATGATTTTATTTCTCAAAATTACCAATTGGATATCGATCAAAAGAAATTTTTAAAATTTCACACTTTTAAAGGAAAAGACATCGTTGATGGTGTTGCAAGACTCTGTGTCATGAATCTCTTTCTTCATGGGATTGGAGGAGAGGAAAGTCCTATAGAGGTTGGAGATTCTCTGATATCTGACCCGGGAGAGAGATTTGATGTCGTCCTCACTAATCCTCCTTTTGGAAAAAAGAGCAGTATTACCATCGTGAATGATGAAGGGAAATCAGACCGGGAAACTTTAGTCTATGAACGCCAGGATTTCTGGGCGACCACCTCCAATAAGCAACTGAATTTTCTCCAACACGTCAAAACCATCACCAAGATGAATGGAAAAGTCGGGATTGTCGTACCTGATAATGTTCTTTTTGAGGGTGGAGCTGGTGAAACGGTTCGAAGAAAACTACTTGCCGAATGTGATGTCCACACCCTTTTACGGCTTCCCACTGGAGTATTTTATGCTCAGGGAGTTAAGGCCAATGTCCTTTTCTTTGATAGAAGACCAGCCAATGAAAAACCTTGGACGACGAAGCTCTGGATATATGATTTGAGAACCAACACGCATTTTACTCTTAAAACAAATCCCCTGAGGTATGAGGATTTGAAGGATTTTATTAAGTGCTTCAATCCGGAAAATCGAATGGAAAGAAAAGAGACCGAGCGATTCAAAGCATTTACTTATGATGAATTGATGCAAAGAGATAAGGTAAGTCTCGATATTTTCTGGCTCAAAGATGAAAGTCTTGAGGATTCAGAAAATCTCCCTTCTCCGGATATTATAGCGAGTGAAATTATAGAGAATTTAGAATCAGCCTTAGAGCAGTTTAACGGCATTTATGAAGACCTGGACGGTGAGAAAACATAGGGGACAGGCCTTGTAACTTAATTAATGGTGCCTGGCACTCAGTTATTACAAGTCCTTTTTTATGTGTAAATTCAACCTTGGTTAGATGAGGTTGGTTTGAAAAAAAGATCATCAATTGTATAAATTCCTGGTTTGACCGATTTCAAATCCCTCCGGTTTTGAGTGTTTGTTCCTAACTACATTCTAACCGAGGTTTTTGAAAATGGCTCTTTCAATTTACACAATTATATGGACTTAACTTTTTCGTTTTGATTTTTCACTTCTAAAAGGCAAATTCTTATTCTTCTTTATTACAGTTTTAATTTTTACACTGGGGAATAGTAGCGATGCTTTTTTAATCATAAGAGCACAAAATGTCGGTATCCAACCAATAACCATACCTGTCATCTTTGCCATTTTTAATCTCATCTATGCGCTTCTATCTGTTCCAAGTGGAATATTATCGGATAAAATTGGGAGAATAAACGTCATTCGTTTAGGGTGGTTGCTTTATGCGGCTACCTACTTTGGTTTTGCTCTTGCCCGATCTCCACGGCATATCTGGGTTTTGTATATGATGTATGGGGTTTATTATTCAACAACCGAAGGGATTGCTAAATCTCTCATCGTTCATTTGGTTCCAGAAACACATCGCGGAACAGCATTTGGATTATATAATGCTTCTATTGGATTATTTGCTCTTCCGGCAAGTGGGATTGCCGGATTTTTATGGGACTAGGTTTCTCCAGCTATGCCTTTTTACTTTGGCTCATTGTGTTCAATGATAGCAGTGTTTTTGATCTCTTTTTTAAAAATCGAGTAAGTAATCACTTTATTTAATAATAACTATTTTACTCTTCATTTATGAAATATAAATTTTTTCGTTGTCTTGACCAGTTCCTTGGTACTCGAGTATAATTTCGGGTGGTATCTGATGTTGAGATGCCAACCGGCGATGGGGCTCGCCTAATGCCCAACGATGTGGCTAATGGCTCCTACTAAATTGAGCTGTCAGGGAAAGCGGTAGGAGTTACTTATTGGGTTGAAAGAGTGCCCACACACTTTCCTCCTCCTGATAATCTAATTTCTCCTGTCTGACCTGCCAGCTCAAAATTAGTGAGTTTTGGTAGGTGATTAACCATGTTACGTAACATACTACTCGTTTATCAAAATAACAGCTTTTTTCAGAAAGCCTTTGAAATGGCTTTAAATCTTGCGAAAAAATATCAAGCCCGTCTCCATTTTTTTGCTTTGATGAACCGTGATTGTTTATCCATCCAATCATCAGCTGAAAACACTCCAATATTTCAAAAACTTCTTGATTTTCAAAATGTAGCGATTGAATCTGGTATAGATACAGTTATCTTTACATCCTGTGGAGAATTGGCGGTATCGGTCTCTCAATATGCTCAGCAGGAACACTGTGGCCTGGTTGTCATTGGGAAACGACACTTACAGCAAGGTCGAAATACTATTTATTTTGATGCCGTTGATTATCTCATAAAATATCTCGATTGCTCAATAATTATTGTCAAAGACAACGCAACTCCTTATCAGTTTTCAAGCGAGGTGATCGCATAATGCTAACCCAAGCTTACTCCCTTGAGAATGAATTAAAGCAAAATTATTATGAATTGATAAACTTCATCCGTAGGAAAGGATACCAGGAAATTGCTGGGCGTATGGATGATGAACTGAAAAAGTTAGAAGACAATCTCTTTTATTTGGTTGTTCTTGGTCAATTTAAAAGAGGGAAAACCACATTAATCAATGCTCTCCTGGGAGAAAACCTTCTCCCGACCGCAGTCGTTCCTCTCACTTCAGTCATTACTCTAATTCGATATGGGAAAGAACGTTCGGTGGTGGTTCGTTTTCTTGATGGTACGGAACAGAATATATCTTTTGAAAAACTGCCTCTTTATATTACCGAGCGAGAGAATCCAAAAAATCGACGGGGCGTGAAGATGGTCGAAATTGTCATGCTTTCACCTTTTCTGGAGGGAGGAGTGGTGTTGGTCGATACTCCGGGAATTGGTTCGACATTTCTCCACAATACTGAAACATCCTATGATTTCCTTCCTCGTGCCGATGCGGCTGTATTTGTTTTATCAGTTGATCCACCCCTTAGCGAGGCAGAAGGCCATTATTTAAAGGATATTGCTGCGTCAGTTTCTTCAATCTTTTTTGTGCTTAATAAAATCGATTACCTTGACGAACCCGAGCGATTGGAATCGCTGCAATTTAGTCAATCAATAATCGAAACGTATTTGGGAAAAAGTAGAATTAAAATCTATCCTTTGGAAGCAAAAAATGCCTTAACGGCAAAAATTAGTCTGGATCAACCAGCGCTCAAACAGAGTGGTCTAGCAGATTTAGAGGCTGGGCTCAAAAAATTTTTCCAGCAAAAAAAAGATCGAATCGGTTTCTTGGCAACCATCCGTAGGGGTTTAGGGTACTGCCGCGAAGTAAAAGGATTAATCGAATTAGAAAAGAAAGCAGCCGAACTTCCGGCTCAAGACCTTGAAGAGAAAATTCAACTTTTTGATACTCAATTACAGCAGGTTCACCAAAATCGAAGTGATGCCCTTTTTATCATGGAAGGAGAAATTAAGGGTTTGGTAAAAGAAGTTGAAGCCGATCTTTTAAAATTAAAGGCAAAACTGATACCACTTGTTGATCAAACCATTAACGAAGCAATGGATAAATACAACACACTTGCCATTCAACAATTACACCAGGATATAGAAGCCCAAGTTAACGAAGTTCTCACCAATAAATTTGAAGCTTGGAAAGAAGCCGAAGAACAGAAAGTATCCTCTCGTTTTGAGGCTATTCTCGGACGCTTCGTTCAAAAAATAAACAACATTTTAAAAGCGATTCAAACAATTTCAGCGGGAATATTCGATGTAGAGCTTTCCAATCAACTGGCAATTGAATCTCTTACCACGAAAAGTAACTTTTATTATAAATTTGGACGAGAGGGAGCGGTCCTTGTTCCAACATCGCTTTCGATATCGGCTTTTCTTCCCAAAAATTTGGCTCAAAAAAGAGTAATCAAATCAGCTCAGGACAATGCTAGGCAAGAAATTGAACGAAATTGCGGTCGAATACGGGCTGATTTTGCCGAACGAACTCAAAAAAGCTTTCTCTCCTTCCGCTACACTTTTGAAGAACGAGTTGAAGAAATGATTCAATCAATTCGAGCTATCTTAAAAGATGCTCTGCAAAAGAAAAGCCTCAGTGAAAAAGATCTTCACGAAGCCTATCAAGAACTTGTTAGTCAGTCAAGTCAGCTCGAGAAATTTAATAGCACCTTCCAGTGGTTAGAATCTGAGTTGAAGGCAATTGAATAGAAATAGATTAAAAATTTCTTATATTTCTCATGATATTTTTCTATGCTGGCCGGTGAGTTCGATTGTTTCGGAGCCGCCGGCTGGCAAAATATTCCAACACTTCCTGCCAAGAATTGATTTCATTGATGGTGATAGAATCTTTTTTTGCCCGATAGTCGTATTTCTTAATGAAAGATGATAAATCAGCTCCTATTTTTTTCAAATTTTCTTTGGTGAGTTTGTTCATATCCTGATAAATAATTTTGTCAGTTTCATATTGCTTGATATGGGTTGGGCAAAAAAATAACCGTGTATTATAGGTTGCTTTTAAGTCGTTCCAGTGTTTGACTAAAGTTGTGTGAATATACCGATTTTTTTCTTTCCAAGCAAGACACAAAGGACATACCGTCTCTTTGGACTCCTTTTCATCCGTTTGGAGATGATGACGGAGAAGGTCATCATAGATTATGCTGATCCCTAAAACTGAGGGTCGGCTTTGAAAAATAAGCTGGATATGTTCCTGGCAAAAACCGTTCTGACTTCGGATCCGCTCCCGAACTTTCGGATCATTGACATTTTCATAGAGTAGAGTATCAAGATAACGTTCCTCAAAACTGCTTTTTAAAGCACAGATTGGGCAACCGCTTTGTTGGAAAAGTTCTTTCAGATCATAGAAGGTATTTTCCATTCACATTCTCCCTTAAAATAAAAACTCCTGTTCATATGGAAACGAACAGGAGTCATCAGCCGTTAATGAAGGCGTTTGTGCGGGGGACTCCATCCCCCAAAAATCTGGAAAATATTATAACAATATTTTATCGAAAGAACAACCAAAACGAAAATCTGGGGTCTATCATACAATTTTGAGAGGATAACGAGGCATCCCCGGATAAAATATGCTATGCTATTTGAGACGGGGGTGTGGCTGTTGGGGTTCGTTATCCAGGCGACTGGATCCACTCGGGTTCTTGAAATGCCGCCCTCGTTTTTTTTATTGCACCAAGACATCTGCTGGGATGGCGCCGGTCGTGTGACTG
>JAAYUP010000487.1 GCA_012517635.1 Candidatus Atribacter alterifermentans | reverse complement strand
TAAAAGATAAAAGGAACAAAGCAGGATGGCAAAGCCTTGCTGCTGCCTATCGAGCTCAAGGTCTTTACAATAAAGCCGAAGAAACCTATCAATTGGTGTTACAATTGGATGATAAAGACCCTGGGATCTGGTATGAAGTTGGAAATCTTTATTATGATATGAGAAATTACCAGATGGCAATTGATGCTTATAATCATTCAATTACTCTTTATAAAAGCCAACCTGAAGTATATTATAACCTTGGGAATGTTTATTACGATTTACGAGATTATGAAAAAGCTCGAGATGCTTATCTTAAAGCCATTGAGATTGAACCAAAATATTTTGATGCGTTGAATAATTTGGGTAATGTTTATTATTACCTCGATCAACCTGGAGAAGCTGAAAAAATCTATTTCAGAGCAGCTGCAGCTCAACCAAGCAACCCTTTACCTTATTATAATTTAGGAAATATCTATTATCGTAATCGAAATTACGACCGGGCTATTGAACAATATAAAGAAGCTTTAGATAGAGATCCAGAATATGTTGATGCTCTCAATAATCTGGGGAATGCTTATTCAGGTTTAGGGGATACCGAAGCTGCTATCGAAGCCTATCAAAAAGTGATCGAGATTGATCCCTATTACGCCAGTGCTTATTTTAACACCGGTTTAGCCTACCGAGATTTGGGTGATTCCCAGAGTGCTATCCTGCAATATCAAAAAGCCTTACAGGTGATTCCTGATGATGCTGAAATCTATTATGAATTAGGGAATGTCTATTATGATATGCAGGACTACCAAAAAGCTATTGAAAACCATAGCAAGGCAGTTGAAATAAACCCCGACTACCTTGCGGCTTATAACAACTTAGGGAATGTCTATGAAGCGTTGGGAGATTTTGAAAAGGCGTTGAAAGCATACGGCAAGGCAGTTGAAATTGAGCCAAATTATACGACCAGTCTCTATAACATTGCCAATATTTGTTATAACCAAGGAAATTATTACAAGTCGATTGATCCTTTCCAAAAGGTCGTTGAATTAAACCCTCAAGATTATGAAGCCTGGAATAACTTGGGAAATTCTTACCTTGAAATTGGAAGATACCTATTCGCTCTTGATTCTTATCGGAAAGCCTTACAAATCAAACCGGATTATGATATTTCTCATTATAACGTAGGACTGGTTTCATTGAGACTCGATGATAAAGAAACAGCGATGCGAGAATACGATTACCTGTTGTCAATAAACAAAAAGTTAGCTGATGCCCTGATGAATGAAATCACCGGAAGGTCAAAAGAACCAAAAGCAGAAGTCCAAGAGCCGAATAATTGAAGGGAGGGGGAGCGAGGAATAATTTTTTGGTTCCTTTTCTCTTGATGAGAGAAGGTGTGGGGGAAGATCGGTTTTATTATTCGCTATTTGATAAATATGGTGTATCATTGCTTATGGCAGCTTTATTCGAAGGGACGATCTGAGTCATTTTTTTTCCTATAGCAAAGAGAACACGGAAAAAAGTAATAGCTCCAACTATCATAGTTAAAAAGAAGGTTATGAAACGCCAAAATAAAATGAATAAGCTTATTTTTTCTGGACCGGTTGAAGAAAGAAATACAGAACCAATTGAAAGCTCAACTCCTCCCGACGCTCCAGGAGTTGGTAAGAAACCGAAAATCAAGTAGAGTGGAATTTGATCGACCAAAACGTTTTTTAAAGGAACATAAACCCCGAGTGATAATAATACAAAAAAGGCAACCGAAAAAAAACAAATAAAATAGAGACTGTAGCCAATAATGTTTAAGAGAAGGTATTGGGGTTTGTTGATAAAGAGAAGTCTAAATCCATTTTTAAAATCGGCGAAAAAATCATTCACCCAATTTAAAACACTTTTATCTGAAAATTTTAGCTTGGGGAAATGTCGATTGGAGAATCTCATTCCCCAATGAACGAAGCGGTAAACCAAGTCCATTCGATTTAAAAAGAAGAAAAGGAGAAAAATTAAGGTACTATAAAAAATGAGAAAAGAATAGAAGAGATGAAGGAGAATACCTCTCAAGGCAAAATGAACACCGAGAACCAAAACTAAAATCAGAAGAAGAATGAGAAGAGTGACTTGATAGAGAATACCACAAATGGTGGTAAGACAGCCAGCTTCACCCCACGTCATTCCAGAACGGTTTAATATGAGCATTTCAGCCGGGCTTCCACCAGTTAAAGACGGAGTTATTGAAGACATGAAATAACAGGACAAAACACCAGTTAGACTGTTTCGATAGGAAATTGGCTTTTCCCAGGCACGAGTGGTGAAGTATAAACGAAATGCGTCGATGAACCAGGCAGCGATGATTGAAAAAAATCCCCCAACTAGCCAAATTGGTTGGAATTGAGAGAAGTCAATAGATACTCCTCGAAAGGATAAAATTAAAAATATTGCAATAATAGTTCCTAAGCTAATGAAAACCGAGATGAGGATCTGCTTGATGATCTTTTGGGGATTATAGCCTTGTCCATCTGACATTTATCTCATTCTCCAGTATGCCGTTTAGAATGCGAGATGATTTTTTGCACTTTCATGGAAATCAGAATTCTAAAAGATTGTACTGCATCGAGTTTCCGAAGGAAAGTCCCTTTGAAGATATTTTTAGAACCAAGGGGCGAAGGGGAGAGGGGGAGAGAGGGCGACATTCTAAGAAGTCCGGTATCTTTTGCCGGACGACGTGAGAATCCCATCTTTTAAGGTATTTACAAAGAAAAAGATGAGATCCTCACGGCTTCTGAATACGAAGCCTCAGGATGACGGATTAAAGAATTCATTTGATAGTATTTTCGTGATGGACCCACAAGCCACTTTGGTGGAACCAGATGAAAATGAAAAACCAAGGATTCGATATGCCATTGCATGTCGCTACATTAATTAAAGAATGGGCACAATACATTGTGCCCTTACAATTTTATATTCTTTTGTAGAGATTTGATTATAAAGTCCATAATTGGGTTTACAGGATTGAATATTTCGATAAAATTATGAAAGTTCATCATCAGATTTGGAAGGAAATGCATGATTTATATCATCAATGATTCTCATAACCCTTATTTCAATTTAGCCAGTGAAGAGTACATCATGAATTCATTTCATGATGATGAAAAATACTTGATGCTTTGGCAAAATCAGCCATCAATCATCATTGGAAAACACCAAAATACGATTGAGGAGATCAATAGCGAATTTATCCAGGCTAATAATATCGACGTAGTGAGAAGATTATCGGGTGGTGGAGCGGTATATCACGATTTAGGCAATCTGAATTTTACTTTTATAGTAAAAGTATCAGATCATTCCCTCGATTTCGATTTTAAAAAATTTACTGAACCAGTGATGACTGCTTTGAATCGGATGGGGATTCCGGCTGAATTTAATAGTCGAAATGATTTATCTATTGAAGGGAAGAAGTTTTCTGGAAATGCACAATATATTAAGAAAGGAAATTGTCTTCATCATGGAACATTACTTTTCAATACCAATTTAGAGCACCTGGAAATAGCGCTGCGGGTATCAAACGATAAGATTGAATCAAAAGGAATTAAATCCATTCGGAGTCGGGTAACGAATATTTATCCTTATTTAAAAAGACCATGTTCTATAGAGGAATTTAAAAATTTCCTTTATAATCAATTTTGTCTAATAAATGGAAAGATGCAATCAATATCTTTTACAGAAAAGGACAAAAAGCAGATCGAAGAATTAGCTCATAACAAATACCGAACCTGGGAATGGAATTATGGTGAATCGCCTTTTTTTACAATTAAAAAATCTCAACGTTTTGAATTTGGCAAAATCGAAGCCAGGCTCGATGTGAAACAAGGAATAATCCGACAATGCAAATTTTATGGTGATTTTTTTGGAAGAGAAGATAAGGTTCATATTGAAAATTTATTGATCGGAAGCCGCTACGAGAGAAATGATATCGCTTTGAGATTGCGGGATATTCAGGTTGGAAACTATTTTTATAGATTGAACACCGAGCAGCTCATTCAGCTTATCATTTCTTAATTGATGAAAAGAGGGGAGATAAACGTGATTCGAACCAAAGTCGGTGAAGTCAAAGAAATCCGGACTCCTCATGGGAAAAAGGTGCGTTGGTTGATTTCCAAAGAAATGGGCGCTCCTCATTTTGAAATGAGGTATTTTACTATCACTGATGACAGCCAACCTTCGGAAGAAACTCATCCTTGGGAACATCAAGTATATGTTCTTTCGGGAGAAGGCATTATTAAAAGCGGAGATACTGAAATCAAAGTCGAACCAGGAGATGCAATTTATATTGCACCGAATGAACCTCATTTACTCCGAAACCTCGCTCATCAAGAATTTACTTTTCTTTGTATCATTCCAGCTGGATGCGAAGATCGGGTGAAGGAATAAGGCTTTTTATTCTGAAGGAGTTGGAATGGAATGAGGGATCAAGTTATTCGAGCTATTCGAAGAGATCATCCTGAATATGTTCCTTTATTTATCTGGAACCAAGACCATGATCAATCAGATATTGTTTACGGTGAAATACAAAAACATTTTTTAGGAGAGAACAGAGACTATTCGGAGTGGGGGTTTTTTTGGTCGAGAAAAGATGAGACTATGGGCCAGCCGCGTGAGCCCTTAATAAAAGATTGGAACGAAATCGATAAACTTGAACAACCACCCTTAAACCGACCAGATCGCTATGATGACCTCCTTAAAATGAAAGAGACCTATCCGGAAAAATTTCTTATGGCGAGCTTGGCTTTGTCAGGATTTACAACGATCACTTTTTTAGCTCGTTTTGAGGAGGTATTGATTCATTTATATACTCAATCGCGACAACTGGAGCGATTGATCGATGTTGTATGTAACTTTGAAGAAAGTCTGATAAGAGAGGTCTCGAATTTCGGTGTTGATGGAATTATTTTTTTGGATGATTGGGGTACGCAAAAGGGTTTGATGATTTCTCCTGAACTATGGAGAAAAATTTTTAAACCACGGTATCGGAAAC
>JAAYUP010000486.1 GCA_012517635.1 Candidatus Atribacter alterifermentans | reverse complement strand
GTGAACTACTATTTAACTCGAGAACTGGATATACTCCAAATTGGCAGTAAGATTCAAACTCAAATTCAATCGGAGATGGCAAAAACTCAGCGAGAATATTTCTTAAGAGAGCAATTGAAAGCCATTCAACACGAACTTGGAGAAATGGATGAAAAAACCATTGAATTAAACGAACTGAAAGAGAAAATTGAAAAAGCAAAACTTCCCCCAGAAGTTTTAAAAGAAGCCGAGAAAGAGCTGGAGCGATTATCGAGGATCCCACCAGTTTCAGCTGAATATCCTGTCATTCGCAATTATCTTGACTGGATAACTGAGCTTCCTTGGAATATAAGTACCGAAGACAGGCTTGATCTAAAAAAAGCCGAAGAAGTATTAAATGTGGATCACTATGACTTGGAGAAAGTCAAAGAAAGAATTTTAGAGTATTTGGCGGTCGGTCATTTGAAAAAAGATTTAAAAGGACCAATACTCTGTTTTGTTGGGCCACCGGGGGTTGGAAAAACCTCTTTAGGGAAATCAATTGCTCGAGCGCTCAGAAGAAAATTCGTACGGATATCTTTAGGTGGTGTTCGTGATGAAGCGGAAATACGAGGTCATCGCCGAACCTATGTTGGAGCACTTCCTGGTCGAATTATTCAAGGAATTCGAAAAGCTGGAAGTAATAATCCGGTATTTATGTTAGACGAAGTTGACAAGATTGGTTTAGATTTCAGGGGAGATCCTTCCGCTGCTCTCTTGGAAGTTTTGGATCCTGAACAAAATTCTACCTTTGTTGATCATTATTTGGCCGTTCCTTTTGACCTTTCCAAGGTTATTTTTATTGCGACTGCTAACATTCTGGATACCATTCCTCCTGCTTTGTTGGATCGAATGGAACTCATCCGACTTCCTGGTTATACCGATCCGGATAAAATTGCCATTGCACGCACTTATTTAATACCAAAACAGCTCAAAGAAAATGGAATTGAGAATCAAACCGTTACGATAAGTGATGAAATTTTAATCAAAATAATTCGGGAATACACTCGTGAAGCAGGAGTGAGAAATTTAGAGAGAACTATTGCAACGGTTTGTAGAAAAATTGCCAAAGAAGTTGCTTCAGGAAAAACAGGACCTTTTATCATTGATGAGGATCATTTGAGAAAGTATTTAGGGAAAAGGGTATTTTTTGATGAAGTCATGTCAGGAAAGGATCGAGTCGGAGTTGCTACCGGTTTGGCTTGGACACAAACAGGTGGGGAGATTCTTTTTGTTGAGTCTTCGGTACTGTCTGGGAAAGGGAATTTGATATTGACCGGTAATATGGGAGATATTATGCAAGAATCGGCTCGTATTGCCCTTTCTTGTGTTCGGGAACGAGCGAAAAAGTGGAAAATTGATGAAAAGTTTTACGAAAAAAATGATATTCACGTTCATGTCCCTGCTGGAGCTATTCCAAAAGATGGTCCATCAGCTGGAATAACCTTGGTCGTTTCTATGGTATCTTCTCTTTCGCAAATACCTGTAAAGCATTCCATTGCAATGACTGGAGAAATAACTCTTACCGGAAAAGTACTTCCCATAGGTGGAGTAAAGGAGAAATCTTTAGCAGCCTATCGTTCGGGAATTAAAGAAATTGTTCTGCCTCAGGAAAACGAAAATGATTTAGACGATATACCTGTCGATGTGAGAAAAAAAATGAAATTTCATTTAGTTAAAACCATCGATGAAGTTCTGAAAATTACCTTAAAAAAATCACCCCGAGTTATAAAAAAGAAAAAAACGTCTTCTCTTCAAGAGAAATAATGGCTGAAAGAATCAGCAAAAAAAAATATTAAATTTTTTCAATATAAGGAGTTCTGAGAAAGAGGGAATATCGAAATGGAAAAGTCTCGAGAAGAATTTTTGAAAAAACTGATTGAAACACCAAGTCCATCGGGGTTTGAAGAGCAGGTTCAAAAGATTTTTCAAAGCAGGGTTCAAGATAAAGTTGACCTATTTTACAAAGACTATCACGGTAATGCAATTGGTGTTATTCATCCTGATTCTTCGTTCCGGGTTATGTTGGCAGGGCATTGTGATGAAGTCGGATTGATGGTGGAATTTATTAGTGATCAAGGGTATATTTATTTTTCCACTATCGGGGGAATTGATGCCCATATTACACCAGGCAAAAGAGTTATAATTCATAGTTCTCACGGACCAGTTAAAGGAATAATAGGGAAAAAGCCTATCCATTTGATGGAGGAAAAAGAACGGCAAAAAGTGGTTAAAATTGAAGAGCAATGGATTGATGTTGGCGCAAAGAATAAGGAAGAACTTGTCAAAATTGTGCAAATTGGTGATCCAATCACAATGGATGTGGCTTTTGATAAATTATTAGGAAGTCGAGTTGTTGGTAGAGGTTTTGATGATCGTGTTGGAGCTTTTGTTGTTGCTGAAGTGCTTCGGATGGTTCAAAAAGAGAAGTTACAATGTGGAGTATATGGAGTGAGCACGGTACAAGAAGAGCTTGGTCTCAGAGGAGCAAAAACGAGTGCTTTTAGAATCGATCCTCACTTAGGAATCGCTATTGATGTGACTTTTGCTTCTGACTGTCCCGATATCGATAAAAGAAAAACTGGGGACATATCTTTAGGTAAGGGTCCCGTTATTGCTCGAGGTCCGAATATTAATCCCCATATTTTTCGTAAACTAGTAGAGATTGCAAGCCAAAAAAATATTCCCTATCAGATACAAGCTGAATCGCGAGCAACTGGAACTGATGCCAACAGCATTCAAATCAATCGCCAAGGAGTTGCTACCGGCATAATTGGCATTCCCAATCGATACATGCATACCCCCTCTGAAGTTATTGATTGTGATGATTTAGATGCAACGATCCAATTATTAACCGAATTCTTAGAAAGTATTCATCCAGAAGAAACTTGGATACCTTAAAAAAAGATGTATAAATTATAAGATAGTAATTTTGGAAAAGAAGATATTATTGAAGAGAAAAAGAGTTTGAAGAAGTTTGGAGGAAAGACATGTCGGAATTGAGAAAAGATCCGGTTATTGATCGGTGGGTTATTATAGCTAATGAAAGAAGTTTAAAGCCTTATGATTTTGGAGTACACGGAGAAACACGGAAACCAGGTCCTTGTGTTTTTTGTGAAGGAATGGAAATGCATACCCCGAGTGAAGTTTTTTCTATACGGAATAGTCATACCGAGACGAACCAACCGGGTTGGAGAGTTCGGGTAGTTCCGAATAAATTTCCAGCCTTACGTGTTGAAGAGCCTTTTGCACATTGCGTGGATGGGATTTGCGAATCTCTCAGTGGTTCAGGAGCTCATGAAGTTATTATTGAGACTCCCGACCATTGCTTGGAACTTGGTGATCTTTCGGTTAAACATATTGCTGAGGTTTTGTATGCTTATCGGGAGAGAATGCGCGACTTGGAAAGAGATCAACGTTTTCGTTATTGTATTATATTTAAAAACCAGGGAGCTTTAGCAGGAGCTTCTATTCAACATGCCCACTCTCAGCTTATTGCTATTCCGGTGATTCCAAAGAGGGTGAAAGAGGAGCTTCTTGGTGCTGATAAATATTATAAAGAAAAAAATCGTTGCATTTTTTGTGATATTGTGCAGTATCATCAAAACAATAATCAAAGAATGATTGTTGAAAATGAGCTTTTTTTGGCATTTGTTCCTTATGCTCCACGATTTCCATATGAAATATGGATTTTACCAAAAAAACACGCTTCTCATTATTTAAAAGCTGAAGATCAAGAATTAGAATATTTATCGGAAATATTGAAAAAGCTTCTGATTTCGATGAGAAAATCTCTCAATGATTCTCCTTATAATTTGATACTTCACGCAGCTCCTTTTGAGCGAAAAGGAGAAAAATCATACCAGGAAAGCTATCATTGGCATATAGAAATGCTTCCTACTATAACTAAAGTAGCTGGATTTGAATGGGGTACTGGGTTTTATATTAATCCAGTCATTCCCGAAGAAGCGGCAGATATTCTCAGGAAGAATATACCACTTACGGTTTAGGTCGTCTTCGTTAGAATTAAGGGTGTAGCTGAAAAATGATAAAAATTCACAGCCAGTGCTTGCAGATCACTAAAATATTCTGCTGAAGGGGAGGAGGTGAATGGAATGTCAATTCGTTTTGCGCTCATTTTAGCTGGTGGAAAAGGGAATCATTTGAGTGTTCTATCAATAGAAAGAGCCAAAGCAGCTGTTCCATTCGGAGGCTTTTATCGATTAATTGATTTTCCTTTGAGTAATTGTGTTAACTCAGGGATTTATGACGTTGGTATTTTGACCCAATATCAACCGAGGTCATTGATCGAGCACATTGGAGTTGGACGTCCCTGGGATATGGACCGAAAAAAGGGTGGAATAGAGCTCCTGC
This sequence comes from Candidatus Atribacter alterifermentans, assembly GCA_012517635.1. Lineage (GTDB taxonomy): Bacteria > Atribacterota > Atribacteria > Atribacterales > Atribacteraceae > Atribacter > Atribacter alterifermentans. Next base: position 8,647 of record JAAYUP010000486.1, on the reverse strand, counting down.
AACCTTATTTAGGAAAAACCGTTGGTGGCTGGTATCGTGGAACTGGAGATGCTATTTATCAAAATTTAAATATAGTTCAAAGAAAAAAGTTGGAACATCTCTTAGTTCTTTCCGGAGATCATGCTTATATGATGGACTATAATTTTCTAATGGATTATCATCTTGATCATGATGCCGACATTACCTTGGTGGTAACTCAGGTGAAAAGTGAAGATCGGTCTCGATTTGGAATTGTAGAAATCGATGAGAATAATCGAGTCATTGGCTTTGAAGAAAAACCGTCACAGCCAAAAACCAATATTGCTTTTATGGGAATTTATGTTTTCCGTTTTGATTTTTTAAATGAATGTTTACAAAAAAATGTACAAGAATCAAAATACGATTTAGTTAACAATGTTATTATTGAAAATTTAAATTCAATTAAAATTCAAGCTTTTTTCTTTGATGGGTGTTGGTTTGATATTGGAACAATAAAAGCGTATTGGGAAGCAAATATGCATTTATTGGAACCGCTTCCCTGCTTTAATTTATATGATCCAAATTGGGTTATTTATACCAATCGACCTCAAAACCCTCCTGCCAAGATTGGAAAAGGGACGTTGGTACAATCGTCGATAATCGGTGAAGGGACAGTTATCAATGGTGAGGTGGTTCATTCAGTCGTTTTTCCTGGGGTTGTGATTGAAAAAGGAGCGAAAATTTACGATTCGATAATTTTTAATGATTCAACAATAAAAGCTGGTTCATTAGTGGAGAGAAGCGTATTAGATAAAAATGTTATTGTAGGAGAGGGTTCGATTATAGGGACGGGAGATGATTATACCCCAAACCGTCTTCGACCGGATATACTCAATTGGGGTGTTAATTTGGTTGGTAAAAATTCTCAAATTCCCCCTCATTCAATAATTCCTCGCAATTGTTTAATCGGTATTAATATTCCCACGAGTGGTTTTGGTAAAATGACTGAGTTAAAAAGTGGATCAGTCATTATGGGATAATGTGACATAAGAAATTTTAGAGGGAGGTCAATCCATTGATTCTTGGACTCTTAATCATCATTCTCATTTTGTATGGATTAGTTTTATTTTGGGTTCTGAATGAGCGTTTGAAAAGTATTTCTTTGATGATCCATAAAAACCAGGAAAATTTAAAAAAAGTGGAAGAAAAAGTTTTTTTGTTGTTGAGTTTGACTGAGGAAGGGGGGAATACAAAAACATCAGTAAATGTAGAAGATTCTTTTTGTTTTGACGCGTTTGAAGACCAAAAAAATGTATCAGATCCGAAAGGAGATAAATAATGAAAAGAAAACATTCAGTATTTATAGTTCGTGTTATTTTTATGATTGGAATTCTTTGGTTTTCTATTCCAGCAATAGCTCAAGAAAATTCAAATATTGAAAGTGCAATTGAAACAGAATCGAATACCGAGACCCCAGTTGCAACCGAACAAATAGTCATCGCAGAGGTCAACGGAGAACCGGTTTATTTAGAAGAGTTAAAAGAAATTTGGGATACCATGCCGGAGAATTATCGAGCGCAGTTTCCTGGCGGTTTTAAAGATTTATTAGAACAGTGGATACGTCAAGTTCTTTTAGTCCAAGAAGCGAAGAAACTTGGTTTGGCTGATGATCCAGAGGTAAAGAAAAAAATTGAAGACGTAGCTAAACAGATTATGATCCAAGAATTTGTAACCCGAGAAATAATTGAAAAGATTGTGATTTCTGATGAAGAGATTGAAAAAGAGTATTCATCAAATCCAACTCTTTATACTGAATCAGAACAAGTCAAAGCGAGGCATATTATGGTGAATACCAAGGAAGAGGCTGATGCAGTTCAGCAGGAATTGAAAGAAGGGAAACCTTTTGAACAAGTCGCTAAAGAAAAATCTCAATCGCCTGATGCTCAAAATGGTGGAGAGATGGGCATGATTCGCAAGGGCGATCTGGATCCAGAAATGGAAAAGGTTTTATTTGATTTAGCCCCTGGCAATGTGAGTGAATCCATTGAAACCGACTATGGTATTCATATTTTCTTAGTCGAAGATCATTTGCAGCCTCGACTAAAAGACCTTGCTGAAGTAAAAGAAGAAATCCGTTCAAAATTACTTCCGAAAGCTCAGCAAGAAGCATTTGAAAAAATGATCGAAGATATGAAAAATAAATCGGAAATTGCTATTCTCGAGGAAAATCTTCCCAAAGAGGAAAGAACTGAAGTGCCAGCAGCTGATGCCAATTCAGAAACAACCACTCCCTAAGACGAGCTAAAAAATAGAGGATGGGATCCCAATAAAAAAAAATTTCACAATCAAGGATCCCATCCCGTAAACGGCCTTTTTTACAATCCATGAAAAATCCCCCAATAAATTGCAAAAAATCCAGATTTCGGTTATATTGTTTTAGTATTTTTTAATTAAATTGAAATGAGAGAGCTTTTCCAACTATCTTTCCAGCTCATCATTGCAGGCAGGTGACATTATGTTTGAATCATTAGGGAAAGTCTCTGAGTTAGGACTTCGGGAAGAAAAGATACTTGACTTTTGGCGAGAAAAAAAGATATTCCAGAAAAGTTATCAGCAACGGGAAGGAAATCAGCGTTTTATTTTCTACGAAGGACCACCAACAACCAACGGATATCCTCATGCCGGTCATATTATTGGTCGGAGTATGAAGGATTTAATTCCCCGTTATAAGACCATGTGTGGATATTATGTTCCTCGCAAGGCTGGTTGGGATACCCATGGGCTTCCTGTCGAATTAGAAGTTGAAAAAATGCTGGGATTTTCTGGAAAACAAGATATTGAAAATTACGGGATTGATCGTTTTAACCAGAAATGCCGAGAAAGTATCTGGAAATATATAAAAGAATGGGAAAAGATCACCGAACGTATGGGAATTTGGATGGATATGGACCATCCCTATGTTACCTGTGACAATGACTATATTGAAAGTCTATGGTGGATTCTGAAGCAGCTCTTTAATCAAAATCTTCTTTACCAAGGGTATAAGGTTTTACCTTATTGTTCGCGGTGTGGAACTTCACTTTCGAGTCATGAAGTTGCTCAAGGTTATCAAGATGTAGTCGATCCATCAATTTATCTCCTTTTTCAAGTCCAGAATCGAGAAAAGACCTTTTTTTTAGTATGGACAACCACCCCTTGGACATTGGTCGCAAATGTGGCACTAGCAGTTGGCCAAGACCTTGATTATGTAGAAATTGAAGAAAATAGGACCGGCAGGCATCTCATCCTCAATCGTGTCCGTTTAAAAGCGCTTTTTCAACCGGAAGAATATACTCTGATTAAAGAAATGAAAGGGAAAGAACTTATCGGCTTGTCCTATAATCCTCTGATACCCTTTTTAACTGCGTCAAAAGGGTATCAAGTGTATCATGGAGACTTTGTTTCAACCGACGAAGGAACTGGAATTGTTCATATAGCACCAGCTTTTGGAGAAGACGATATGAAGCTGGCTCAAACCTATCAGCTTCCTGTGCTTCATCCAGTGAAACCTGATGGAACCTACGACGAGAGCGTGCCGCCCTGGAAGGGTCTTTGGGTAAAAGATGCGGACCCTTTCATTATTAAATATCTCCAATCGACTGGTCAGCTCTATCGACAAGAAACCCATCGTCATACTTACCCCTTTTGTTGGCGATGCGATACACCACTCTTGTATTATGCCAAAGGAAGCTGGTTTATTCGTTCTACAGCAGTTAAAGAGACCTTATTAGAGAATAATCGCAAAGTCCATTGGCACCCAGAACACATCCAGAGTGGTAGGTTTGGAAATTTTTTAGAGAACGTAGTTGACTGGGCTTTAAGTCGAGAACGATATTGGGGCACTCCCCTTAATATTTGGAAATGTGAAGTCTGCGGTCATCAAGAAGCTATTGGTTCAAAACAAGAGCTTTACCAGCGTGCCAACCAGAAATTGGATCACATTGAACTCCATCGTCCTTATGTCGACGCCATCACCTTAACTTGTTCGCAATGTGGAGGAGAGATGAAGAGAACTCCAGAAGTTCTTGATTGCTGGTTTGACTCGGGAGCGATGTTTGTTGCCCAAAATCACTATCCTTTTGAGAATAAAGAACATTTTCCCAATCTTTTTCCAGCTGATTTTATTTGTGAAGCCATCGACCAAACACGCGGCTGGTTTTATAGTCTTCATGTTTTAGCGAGTATACTTTTTCAAAGTCCAGCTTTTAAAAATTGTTTGGTGACCGAATTAGGGTTGGATGAAAAAGGACAGAAGATGAGTAAACATATTGGGAATGTGGTGAGTCCTTGGGAATTGGTTTCTTCCTATGGTGCCGATGTTCTTCGCTGGTATGTTTTTTCCGTATCTCCACCCTGGGTACCAAAACGTTTTGGTTTGCAAACACTCGGAGAAGTTTACAGTAAATTTTTCACGACTTTTTGGAATGTTTTTCATTTCTTTGTTCTTTATGCTAATGCTGATGGTTTTGAGCCAAAAGCGGATTTCATCACTGAATACGAAAACCGTAGCGTTCTCGACCGCTGGATTATTTCTCGTTTTGAAACTATGATTCAACAAGTTCGGGATTGCTTAGATAATTATGAAGTATCACGAGCGGCCAAGGCGATTGAAAATTTTGTTATTGAAGACTTAAGTAATTGGTATATTCGTCGCTCACGAAGAAGATTCTGGAAGTCTGAATGGGATGATGATAAGCGAGCTGCTTATTACACTCTTTATGAGATATTATCTGGATTGGCCAAGATGGTTGCTCCATTTATCCCTTTTGTTGCAGAAATGGTTTATGATAGTTTAAACAAAAATAATGACCATCGAAAAGAGAGCGTTCATCTTGAAGATTATCCTCAACCGAACTCCTTACGGGTTGATTCCGATTTGCTTCTTTCTATGGAAGTAGCTCGAAAAATGACCATATTGGGACGCTCGGTGCGTAATAAAGTGAATATCAAAATCAGACAACCTTTATCCAAGGCTATTTTAGTGATACCTAATCAAAATGAACGCGAAGGGGCGATGCGTTTCGAAGATATTATTCAGGATGAATTAAATGTGAAAGAAGTTCAATGGACTAAAACCCTTCCTGAAGAAATTCAACTGATTTTAAAACCTCGTTTTGCCGTTTTAGGTCCAAAATATGGTTCCCGAGTAAAAGAAATTGCTCAGGCTTTATCAAGGGTCGATCGTCAAGATGCGCTTCAGCTTTTGGAAGAAGGACAATTATTTGTTTTAATATTCGGAGAACGGGTATTGATTGAACGAGAGGAAGTTGATATCCTATTGAAAGCGAGTGGTTCTATTTCAGTTGAAAGCATGGAGGGGTATGCAGTCGTTCTTGATACTCAATTAAATGATTTCCTCCTGAGAGAAGGGTATCTCCGAGATTTAGTGCATCAGATTCAGTTATTCAGAAAAGAAGCAGGATTTGAAGTAGAGGATCGTATTCGAATTGGGGTCAATAAAGGCACGAATCAAAAAGCCAGAGTTCTTATTCAAGAAAATGAGCAATATATTCAAGATGAAACCCTAGCTTATGAAATTTTATATGAAAATTCGCGCCCAAGTGATTTTACCCGCGAATTTTCCTTTGGTGAATTTTCCTTTAATCTCACTTTGGAGAGGTAAAAAGATGTGGGATGAGAAATCATTATCCACCGTGGTGAAATCAATTTTTTGTTTCTTTTTGTTTTGTTTTTTCCTTTTAACGATTTCTCCAGAAAGTGTGGCATCCACGATTCACATGGTTCAAGCTGGCGATTGTCTGTGGAGCATTTCAAGGCGTTATCACGTTCCTTTAGAAGACGTGTTGGAAATGAATGCCTTGAATAAAGATTCCATACTGAAAGTAGGGCAAAAAATTATTATCAAGAAAAGTCAAGAAGAAACCAGCAGTGAAACCATTGTTTATCAAGTTTGCTCGGGAGATAATATTTGGTCTATTGCTAAGAAATACGGTGTGTCTCAGGAAAAAATCCTCAAAGATAACAATCTTACTGAATCCTCCATATTAAGGATTGGTCAGAAAATTAAAATCAATGGAGCTCAAAATCAAAAAGGAGTGGTAACGGCTGCCAAGGAACAACCGGCAAAAACAACGATACAAACGTATGTTATCCAAAAAGGTGATTCTTTATGGACCATCTCCAGGGTTTTTGGAGTCAGTATTAAAACCATTATGACTGCAAATAATCTTTCAGAGGATTCAGTCTTGCAAATTGGAATGGAACTGAAAATTCCAACTCAACAAAATGAATCACCTCAAGTTTTGGTAGCCCAAAATGGTCAGAAAAACCAATCTTCCGAAAAAAAAGGTTTTTATTATACTGTGACTTCTGGTGATACCTTATGGAATATTTCTCGGAAATATGGAGTGAGTGTTAGCACATTAATGAAAGTCAATAATTTGAAGAGTGCTGACCGTTTGCAAATTAATCAAAAAATTTGGGTTTCATCGAGTGAAAAAAGACCTTCTCCAGGAGATCCATCGAATCAATATCAGATCTATCAGGTGCAGGCGGGCGATAATCTTTGGTCAATAGCACGACGCTATCGAGTATCTTTAGAATTATTAATGAATGTGAATGGACTCAATCAGCAAAGCCGATTGAGAATCGGCCAGCAAATTCGGATTCCTGCTTATGTAGAGGATGGTTACGGTGAATCACAAAAAGGATTTATTTGGCCACTTATGGGACGGGTGAGTTCACCCTTTGGGATGAGGGGTAGACGAATGCACAATGGCATTGATATCTGTGCTCCAGCTGGAACCATTATTCGAGCCGCCCAAAGCGGAATCGTTACTTTTTCCGGTGCTAGTGGAAATTATGGAAGAATGGTCATCATTACTCATGCGAATGGACAGCAAACCGTATATGCTCATAACAGTATAAACTTGGTTACCAGAGGCCAGAGGGTTAATCAAGGTGATCCGATAGCACGAGTGGGTTCAACCGGCAATGCGACTGGCAATCATTGTCATTTTGAAATTCGTCAAAATGGAACTCCAATAAATCCGATGACTTGGCTTGGAAATTGATCGATGAACCGAGACGGCGCTCTGACACTTCTAAAAAAATATTTAAAAAACCAAAATTTACTGAAGCATTGCTTGGCTTGTGAAGCCATTATGAAAGATTTGGCACCTCACTTTAACCAAAGCCCAGAGGAATGGGCTTTGGTTGGCTTACTACACGACATTGATTATGAATTGACTAAAAATTGTCCCGAAGCCCATGGTATAGAAGGTGCTCGAATATTGAGCGAAGCCGGTTATTCGGATAATGTTGTCGCTGCGTTACGTTCCCATAATCCTGCCACTAACTATGTCCCGAACAGTGTTTTAGAAAAAGCCTTGTACGCGGTGGACCCGGTCAGTGGTTTTATTGTCGCTTGTGCTCTGGTGCATCCTCATCGGACCCTAAGGGAGCTGGATCTTGATTTTTTAATGAATCGCTTCAAAGAAAAGAGTTTTGCCCGCGGTGCCGACCGACAGCAAATTCAAAGTTGTAATGACCTACAAATAAACTTGAATGATTTTCTGCTAATAGCTTTACATGCTATGCAAAAAATTTCACCGCAACTCGGTTTATAAGCCTGATTTTTTTTCTCAAATTTTTTTCATTTTCTTCTCTTGACAATCAGTTTATCAAGTTTTATACTTTTAATGTCAAAGTCAAACAACATCAAAGAAAGGTTTGGTGATGAAAGTGAATCGTTTTGATCCCTTCCGTGATTTAACTCTTTTGCAGGATAGGATAAATCGGCTTTTTGATGATAGTGTAGTTCGACAAGAAAGACGAACTCCACCGAATGAAGCTTGGGTTCCGATGGTGGACATCACTGAAGATGAAAATGAAATTGTACTTTGGGTTGACTTACCAGGAGTGAGTCAAGAAGAAGTTGATATCACTATTAATGGCGATCAGCTTACCCTAAAGGGCGAAAAGAAACTCGACCAAGCGAATCAGAGAAAATACCTACGAAGGGAAAGACTGGAAGGTCCTTTTACAAGAACCTTTCAACTCAATTTACCGGTAGATACAGAAAAAATATCGGCGGCTTATCGGAATGGAGTTTTAGAAATACATCTTCCCAAGCCGGTGGAATCAAAACCTCGAAAGGTTTCCATCCAGGCAGAATAATATCAAACAATCAACGGGAAGGAAATTATCGATGCAAAAAGAAGAAGGGATGGTTTTGGCCATCCCTTTTTTATATGAAGTAATCTGTAAAAAAGGAAATTTCCGGTAAAGGGGATGAGGTTTCAATGGAATTTAAAGACTACTACCAAATTTTAGGTTTAAATAGAAATGCTGATGAAAAAGAAATTAAAAAAACCTATCGTCGATTAGCTCGTAAGTATCATCCCGACCTCAATCCCGGAAACAAAGAAGCTGAAAAGCGCTTTAAAGAAATTAACGAAGCTTATGAAGTTTTGGGTGATCCAGAAAAAAGAAAAAGATATGATGAACTGGGATCAGCTTGGAATAGTTATGGGCAAACCGATACCGAGCAATTTTGGAAAGATTACTATAACAAGTATGGAGCCGGTGGAACCTCCTATCAGCAAACCTATTCATCCAACTTTGAAGGAGGAGATTTTAGCGATTTTTTCCGAACATTTTTTGGTGATTTATTTGGAGGTTCTAATAC
>JAAYUP010000044.1 GCA_012517635.1 Candidatus Atribacter alterifermentans | reverse complement strand
TTTTGGTATTTATTGGAGCGCGATTTGGGTAGGCGGAATCGCCATAATTATTGATTTTGGTACTAAAGAATTAAAGAGTATGTATATAGGGCTTGGTTATTTTATTTCCACCTTTCCTTCTTTTTTTACTCCGATTATTGGCGGGAAAATTGCTGACTTTTATGGTTATCAAAAGGTTTTTTGGGTTTCTTTGATCATTAACTTCATTGCCTTTATTCTTTTGCTGGGGGTTAGAGAACCCCGAGTTTTTAAAGAATCTGAGCTGGATTAAGCACTTAAGGATTTTTAATTTCTTTAAAGGAATGAACGAAGATTTTATTTTTCCATTTTCCTGTCAGAAAATATCCGTAAGCTATTAAAAATCCGACTAAAGGACCAATAGCAAAACCTATCCAGACTCCGTTAATTCCTAATAAATGATTCATTGATAGAATTTTTGCAATTGGGATTCGAATGATCCATAAGGACAGAAGGGTGTTGATCATTGTCTGCATGGTATCTCCAGCACCACGGAGAAATCCATTATAAGCAAACATCATTGAAAATGGGATGTAAGAAAAAGCAATAATCTGAAGGTAGGTGACACCGATTCGGATAACTTCAGCATCAGTCGTAAAAATTTTTAATAAGGTATCAGCAAAAAGAAACACAAATATCGAAATTGGAATAGCAAAAAGAACTGAAATAATAGCTCCCCATCGTGCTACTTCTTTAGCTCGAGAATAATTGTTTGCCCCCAAATTTTGACCAGCCATAGATGAAATAGCCAAACTGAAGGTCATTGCCGGAAGAAAGGAGAAACTATCAATTCTGTTCGCTGCTCCATAAGCAGCGACTACTTTATCACCAAAACCATTCACAAAAGCGGTTAAGACCAGGAAGCCAAGAGAGACAAAAGTTTGTTGAGCTCCAGCAGGTAAACCGATTTTTAACATTACTTTGATGAGCTCAATTTTTGGGGAAAGGAAATCCCGGGTAAAATGGAAAAGGTTCATTCGGTAAATATAAAAGATACCGAGAAGTCCGGAGAATGCTTGAGCGATAACAGTTGCCAAGGATGCACCGGCAACTCCCATTTTAGGAAAAGGCGGGATTCCAATGATAAGGAATGGATCGAGTATGATATTAATGATGGTTGAATAGACCAGAAGAAGGAGAGGGGTTTTTGAATCGCCTAAACCTCTTAAAATTCCTCCAATGGTATTGTAAAGAAATATAAAAATTAATCCCCAAAAATAAATAAAAAGGTAGGATGAAGCCAAAGGCAAGATGGTTTCTGGAGTTTGGATGATCTCTAATATGTCTTGGTGGAATAAGAGGCCAAATACGGTCAGAATGGCACCAATGGCAGTGAAAAGCGTCAACGAAGTCCCAATGGTATTTTTCAATTCAAGGTGTTTTTTTGCTCCCAAATATTGGGCAACCATGATATTGACTGCCATACCTAAACCAAGTACAAAGGCAATCATGACAAAAGCGACTGGATGGCTTACCGAAACGGCTCCTAATGCTTCAGGGCCAAGAAAGCGTCCCACCCAAATGCTATCAACAGTGGTGTAAAAAGTTTGCAGTATATTTCCTAAAAGCATAGGGATTGAAAAAGCAATGAGATGTTGAGGAATATTTCCTGTGGTGAAATCAGTTTGATGACCTATTCTCATGAGCAACCCCCACTATCTTGTGTAAAAAATACCTCATTCATATCTATCGTAATGGACATTGAGCTTTTTTATTCTAATCGAGAATAAGTTGAAAAACCAGTGGGGTTTGGATATACTGCATTCAAAATCTTTTTTTGATAAGACTGTGAGAATTGAGTGGTGGTTTTAAATCATCACCCTCATCCACACCTTCTCCCATCAAGGGAGAAGGAAGTCCGGATTTTTCAAATAGATTGATTCGTGAAATCCTCTTTTGATTGAACAACTTAATTATCGCTTTGGTTCAAGCGGTAAATGATCAAACATAACAATAATTTACAAAGAATAAAAGTGAGATGCGGAGGACAAAATGAAATCGGATAGTTTTTACATAACAACACCGATCTATTACGTCAATGATGTTCCTCATATTGGACATGCTTATACAACTTGTGCCGCTGATATTTTAGCTCGGTATCACCGGTTGTTGGGTGAAAAAGTCTTTTTTGCTACCGGAACCGATGAACACGGGCAAAAAATTGAAAAAGCAGCGGCAATGCAAAATATGACCCCTCAAGCCTTGGTTGATCGAGTTATCCTCCGTTTTCAAGAGCTTTGGAAAAAAATGGAAATCTCCAATGACGATTTTATTCGGACTACTGAATCACGACATTTAGAAACGGTAAAAAAATTATTTCTAACCCTCCAAAAAAAAGGAGATATCTATAAAGGGGAATACGAAGGTTGGTATTGTATACCCTGTGAAACCTTTTGGCCCGAAAACCAGCTGGATGAGCGTCTGGTCTGTCCCGATTGTGGACGTCCTCTCGAAAAAGTCCGAGAAGAGAGCTACTTTTTTGCTCTTTCACGGTACGAGAAACCATTATTAGATTATTTTGAATCACACCCTGATTTTGTAATGCCTGAATCCAGATACAATGAGATTGTTCGTTTTATTAAAAGTGGTTTAAAAGACCAAAGCATTTCCAGGCTTGGTTTGAATTGGGGAATTCCCGTTCCAGGGGATGAAAAACATTCCCTCTATGTATGGTTTGATGCTCTTATTAATTATTTAACTGTTGTTGACTATATTGAAAATTCCGAAAAATTTAAACTTTTTTGGCCATCAGTTCATCACTTGGTAGGGAAGGACATTCTTCGTTTCCATTCGATACTCTGGCCGGGGATGTTATTAGCGGCAGGATTATCTTTACCAAAAAGAATATTTGCTCATGGATGGTGGACTGTCAATGGCGAAAAGATGTCTAAATCACGAGGGAATGTAGTTGACCCTCATCTTATGATTGAAAGATATGGGCTTGATCGCTTTCGTTATTTTATTATGAGGGAAGTGAGCTTTGGACTCGATGGAGACTTTTCGGAAAAGGGTTTGGTGGAACGGACCAACTCTGACTTATCCGATAATTTTGGAAATCTCGTTCATCGAACCTTGAATATGGCTTGGAAATACTTTAACGGTGCCGTTCCCAAATTAGAGAGTTTATCTGAACCAGAATGGGAAGAGCTTGTGAAAGAAGTATTAAAAAACTTAGTGTATTATATGGATAAATTTGCTTTTGCCCAGGCTTTGGAAAGCATTTGGAAATTGGTTCATTATTGTAACCGCTACATCGAGAAAAAAGCACCTTGGGTTTTGAACAAAGATCAAGGTCGAAGAAAAGAATTAAATCAGGTTATATATTTATTGTTAGATAGTTGTCGGATCTTGGCTCTCATGACTTACCCATTTATGCCTTCAGCCGCTTTCCAATTATGGAATCAATTAGGCTTTAAAACACCCATTACTTCAACAACTTTAAGCCATGAAGTTATTTGGAATCAAGGACCCAATTGTTTTGAACTGGAAAAGCCAATTCCACTTTTTCCTAGAATTTTATAAGAGATATTCAAAATTTACTATCAATGAAACTGAAGGAATTATTTGCCGAATATTGTCCACTCAATTCTCATCACAATTTTTACCTTGATTCCAATTTTTTCCAAAGATTAAACAAAGAAAGAAGGAGGAATGAATATGCCTCTCCCAGAAATAAACTTAGAAGACTTTCAAAAGATTGATCTACGTGTTGGAGAAATTTTGGCAGTTGAGCGATTAGAAGGGACCAATAAACTTCTCGTTCTCCAAGTGAATTTAGGGGATGAAGAAAGAACCTTAGTAGCTGGTCTTGCTCCCTATTATTCCCCAGAAGAAATGATTGGGAAAAAAATCATTGTATTGGCCAACTTAAAACCGGCTAACATTCGAGGAATCAAATCTCAAGGTATGTTATTAGCTGCTGATGATGGGCAGGGAACAGTGAGCTTTTTAACTCTTGATCGGGATATGATACCAGGTAGTAAGGTGAGATGAGTTTTTGGATTGATACTCATGCCCATTT
>JAAYUP010000485.1 GCA_012517635.1 Candidatus Atribacter alterifermentans | reverse complement strand
CGGCATTTTTTAAATTATTTTGTAGGGGCTTGATTTATCATGCCCGTGTATTTTCAGGATAGAAAAAGGTCGATACATTGATTCCGTTTGATTTTTATTTAATATTGGTTTTTCCCGTTTACACCGCTTTAATTGACTCACTATTCCTTCATCACTGCTTTTTCCGCTTCTTCAATTAAAAGCAAAGCTGAACGAAGGAAGTGATCACCGTCGGTCCCGGTATAAATTTTCTTTTCTTGAAGGAATTTGATTTTCGAACTGATTTCTTGAATCACCGAACTTTCCATTACCTGTGTTTCTGGAACACAAATTTTTTTCTCTTTTTTCATCAGCTCAATCGAATCACCTAACTGAGGAACCATAACCGCTCTACCCCGTTTTTCAAGAATACGACCAAATGCTTCAGCGATCTCTTCTTCACCATGGGTAATAATGAAGGTGGGATTCGATTGGAAATAATCCGACCATTTTAATAGATCATCCTGGTCAGCATGGACTGAAAAGCCATTAATCGTATTGATTTTAGCCTTAACTCCAATTTCTTCGCCAAATAGCTTGACCTTTTTTATACCATCAACTAACAGCCGACCCAAAGTCCCTCGTGCCTGATAACCAACAAAAATTATATGAGTATTGGGTTTCCATAAGCCGTGTTTGAGGTGATGAACAATTCTCCCCCCAGTACACATTCCACTGCCGGCAATCACAATAGCTTTTTCGATCTGGTTGATTGCTCTCGATTCATCGGGTGAACTGACATAACTCATCCCGGGAAGAACAAAAGGATCATGACCTTGAAAAATCTGTTTTTGGATCTCTCCCGACATTAACCCCATATATTTTTGATAAATTTCAGTCGCTTTGCTTCCCATCGGACTATCGAAAAAAATCGGGAAATCAAACTTCATTTTATTTTTTAAAAGGGAAAGTTCATAAATCAACCTCTGAGCACGGTCAACAACAAAAGAAGGAACGAGAACCTTCCCTCCAGATTTGAGAGCCTCACGAATGGCATTTTCAAATTCTTCCCTGGTTTCTTCCAGAGTCTTATGCCGGCGATTTCCATAGGTTGATTCTAATATGACATAATCCGCCTTATCTATAATCGGAGGTGACCCCTCCATTACATTATAGAAGGGACCTAAGTCTCCGGAAAACACCAGCTTCACACCATCAACCCAAACCTCAATGGTTGCTGCACCAAGAATATGCGCAGCATTTCTAAAAACTGATTCAACAGTATCGACTGGTACTATTTCATCGTATCCAACCGGTTCAAAAAGTTTTAAAGCTCCGGTAACGTCTTCTTCGGTAAATAGTGGTTCTATTGAAGGTATACCAGCACGTAGGTTTTTTCGATTTGTTCGGTTGGTTTCTTCCAGCATGATTTTAAACATATCGAGCCAAAGAACTTCACATAGCTCAATGGTAGGAGCAGTTGCAAAAATTTTCCCCCGAAATCCATCTTTATAAAGAAATGGTATCCTCCCCGAGTGATCAAGATGAGCATGGGTTAATAAAACAAAATCAATACTCCCAGGATCAAAGGAAAAAGAAGCAGCATTTCTCTCCTCACCGCTTCCTTGCACCATCCCACAGTCAACTAAAAAACGATTATTTCTTCCTTCTATCAGATAACAGGAACCGGTTACTTCTCGGGCTGCTCCGAAAAATGTAATTCTCATTGATACCTCCCTGTTTATCCTTTTAATATTTCCATTGATTTCTGAACCAGAGGCAATACGTTTCGATCAATCGATTCATCGGTATTTTCAAACTGTATGTCGCTATATAAAAACCAGTTCTCTACATGCTCATGCATTTCTCCTGGATTTATTAATTTAAGCGGGCTGAGAGTTTCTACCTCACAGATGTCCGGATTGGTATAAAGCTCAGTTGACGATCCAAAATCAGGATAAAGAGCTCCTTCATGATAGTTTGTCATTTTTATAAACAAAAACCCGTTGACTCCATAAGCTACCCAACCCTTTTTATTTCCAAATCCGGCTTTGGTTGGTTCTTTCATATCCGTTCTTTGCTGGAGCGTCACATAACGCTGTCCCCATCGCCAACGGGGATCGCTCATATTGGTATATCCCCATAATGCCATTGGTCGGACTGGTGTCAATAAATCAGTATGAGAAACAAATGGTTCTTGAGGTACAATTGCTATGCCTCCAACATTCATAACCGATAATGACCAAACGGCAAATTCAACCGGCCAGAGGTTTTGATTCAAAAGCTGATGAGTCACCTTAACTCGATTTTCATTTTCAGATAATTGAATGATCAACTTTTTTTGAATACCTGTCGTATTTTCAGTTTCAGCAGTTAAAACTAAAATATTTTTATTCCCGGCAACTGCGACTGGTTTATTGTCAGGGAAATAAGTTCGTGGTATGGCTTCTGGTGCGTGCCAAAGACGATGTCCCCCATAAGCTCTCCATTCATCTCCGCCAGTTTTGCCTAACTGATCAGGAAACTCTTTAAACAAATTGTGTTTGCCAATGAAACCGGCTCGAATGATACGAGGACCGACTTCCTGGGTTACAACGAATTCAATTTCACCATTTTCCATTCGGATACACTTTTCCCAACCACCATAACTCATGACTTCCATCAGTACATACACCTCTCTCAAAAGCTAAATATCTATAGTATACAACTATCCTTTTAAAATCGTGAGTCAATAAAGCTTCTGAATTTTTCCTTCTCGGCGTTTTTATGAGAGTTTAGTTTTCATCTGTTCCTCTATCCTGTGAACAACAACAGGATTACAGCCTACGGCGTAAGATTAAAAAGAAAAAAATTGAGAAACTGAAACTGATGAGGATAGACCCTCTCCGTTTTCATTGTCATGTGGTGCCACCATGTGGCATGAGGGTCTATCCTTATTTTTCTTCTTCAATCATCTGCTTTAAAAATTCTCTCAATTCTCCACCAATATCTTTCCGTTTTAAAGCATAGGCCACATTCGCTTTTAAAAACCCAATTTTATCCCCCACTCCATAATAGGTCCCTTGAAATTCATAAGCATAAATTTCTTCTTTTTTCACAAGGCTTCGAATCGAATCGGTGAGTTGAATTTCTCCTCCTTTACCCGGAGATACCTTCTCAATCGCCTCGAATATTGAAGGAGTTAAAATATACCTGCCAACAATCGCTAAATCGGAAGGGGCTTCATTAGGATCGGGTTTTTCAATCAAATCCCCAACTTTAAACGTTCTCT
>JAAYUP010000043.1 GCA_012517635.1 Candidatus Atribacter alterifermentans | reverse complement strand
TTATGGAATACAGCCATGAACGAGCAGTCGCTGATGGAGTGAATGTTGGATATGATGTATATCGCATTAAAACCGAGATTACCGATAAAGGAAGCAAAGTCGAGGCAGGTTATTATATTGATAAGCGGGATAAACTAACTCGCGAAGTCAGATGGCAACAATTAGATGAGGATTTGGAATATGCGCCTGTCCAATTGGATCGAGACGTCGTTGCCCTGGATCAAATAAGAACTGTTATAAAAACCTTCAAAGATAATCTCTTCACTGAGATATTCCCCGGGAGAAAAGAGGTCCCCAAAACTTTAATTTTTGCCAAAGATGATTCCCATGCCGAGGATATTGTCCATATTGTCAGGCAGGAATTTGGCAAAGGAAATGACTTCTGCAAAAAGATAACTTATAAAACGACCGGGGAAAAACCTGAAGATTTAATTGCCAGTTTCCGAAACTCATATAATCCGCGTATCGCTGTTACTGTGGATATGATAGCTACCGGCACCGATATAAAACCATTGGAATGTCTTATCTTTATGAGAGATGTGAAGGCTCAGGGCTATTTTGAGCAGATGAAGGGAAGAGGAACCAGGACAATTCAAACAACCGATTTTAAAGCGGTTACTCCTGATGCTTCCAATAAAACCCATTTTGTAATCATCGATGCGGTGGGGGTTTGCGAAAGAGACAAAACTGATTCTCGACCATTGGAAAGGATAAGGAACATTTCTTTTGATAAACTCCTTCAATTCGTTGCCCTTGGTAAAAGAGATGAAGATATTCTCAGTACCTTAGCAGGAAGACTTTCCAGACTGGAGAGGCAAATCGATGAAAAGGATAGAAAAGAAATTGAGACTTCATCGGGTGGCAAGCCTCTCAAGGAGATCATCAACAACCTGCTTGATGCTATCGATCCGGATAAGAAAATTGAAAAAGCAAAGGCAATTTATAATACTGAAAATCCTACCGATAAACAGATCGAAAAAGCATCGGAAGAACTCGCTAAACAAGCCTGCACTCCCTTTGATAACCCATCCTTCAGGAACACGCTTATTATCATCAAACAGAAAAATGAGCAAATCATAGATACTGTCAGCAAAGACAATGTGATATATTCTGGTTTCGATGAAAAAGCCAAAGAAAAAGCACGGACTATTGTGGACACCTTTAAAAAATTTATCGAGGAGAATAAAAACGAGCTCACCGCAATCCAGCTTATCTACCAAAAACCTTATAATCAAAGGCATTTAGCCTATGAAGAAATCAAACAGCTGGCAGAGTCTATCAAAAAACCACCATATTTATTAACACCAGAAATTATTTGGCAAGCATATGAACAATTGGACAAGTCAAAGGTGAGAGGGGCAGGTCCACAAAAACTTTTAACCAATATTATTTCTTTAATCCGTTTTACAATCGGACAAATTGATGTTCTTGAACCCTTCAACAATGTGGTTGATCGAAATTTCAAAGAATGGTTGGATCAACAAGAAAGTATAAATAAAAGATTTACGCCAGAGCAGATGGAATGGTTAACCATGATTAAAAACCATATTGCAACATCACTTACAATAAATATGGAAGATTTTGAATTTACTCCTTTTATTCAAAAAGGTGGAACAGCGAAAGTGTATCAGTTATTTGGACAAGAATTAAACGAGATTTTAGAAGAATTGAATGAAAGGCTTGCGGTGTAAAAAATATGGAATTAAATGAAGATTTACCAGCACTTCCCAAAGGCTGGGTGTGGACAACGATATCCCAGTTGGTTGCTCCATCTAAAAACTCAATTAAAAGAGGGCCATTTGGAAGTTCTATAAAGAAAGCATTTTTTACAAAAAATGGATTTAAAGTATATGAACAGCAAAATGCAATTTATAACAATCATAAGTTAGGCAATTATTATATTAGTCAAGATAAATTTGATGAATTAAAAGATTTTGAAGTAAAACCTGGTGATTTTATCATCAGTTGTTCAGGAACAATAGGTAA
Source organism: Candidatus Atribacter alterifermentans (assembly GCA_012517635.1). Classification (GTDB taxonomy): domain Bacteria; phylum Atribacterota; class Atribacteria; order Atribacterales; family Atribacteraceae; genus Atribacter; species Atribacter alterifermentans. The sequence continues at coordinate 126 of JAAYUP010000043.1, read as the reverse complement.
AATTGCGCTAATACCTGAAAAAGCAGAAAGAGGTATTATAAATCAAGCATTGTTAAAACTAACCATAGATAAAAGTTTGGTAATACCTATGTTTTTTTTAGAATATTTTAGATTTGAAAAATTTCA
>JAAYUP010000484.1 GCA_012517635.1 Candidatus Atribacter alterifermentans | reverse complement strand
CATTTCTTTCAGCCTCGTTTATCATTGAGACTCCAATACGATCTTTTACGCTTCCACATGGGTTCAAATATTCAAGTTTGGCAACAACCTCACCAGGGAGATTAGCACCTAATTTTGACAGGCGAACTAAGGGTGTATTTCCTATAAGCTGTGTAATGTTTTGAGCAATTTTCATAAAAATCATCCTTTCAATAAATTGAATAATCTCCCATAATGTTATCACTCTAAATAGGATTAGTGATCAAGTTATTTTTGAGGTGTTTTTTTGTGTATTTTGACGTGTTAATTGAATAGGAAAATTTTCAATCCGGTATTTTTCTATTTGATCCAGTGATAAGGGTGTGGGTTGAACTATTTTTGGTGATGGAAAGCTTTGATGCTGTATTTTAATATAGAATGGTTTGATGTCGGGAGAAGAATAATAAGCGATTATCCCCGAAGCAAGTTGTTCAGCAGAAGAGTCAATTACTCCCAACCCTAAGCCGGTTGGTCCTTTACCATGGGAGGGAGTAAAAATATAATCTTTTGGTTTAGCATGGTTGAACAATGCCGAATTATCTTTTTCATTGCGACCAACTAAAAGTTTAAATTGGCTGGTGAGTCGGAAATATCGCCCTAATTTTAAGAGTTCAATATTTTCCATCGTCAGCTCATCATGGATAAGGAGGTCATAGACTCTTCGAGAAAAAATCGGATCGGTTAGAAGACATCCACCAGCTGGAGCTGGATAATCAGTGATTCCCATTTTTTGAGCCAAGTCGAATTGAGGTCCACGAATACGGCCAGATAAATTGAATAATTTATCCCGATTAACCCATCCTTTTTGTTCGGGAATGGTTTCTTGCAGCAATTTCGCCGAAAGTGGCCTTAAAATGAAACCTTTTAGATGAGAATCCCGATCAATAATATTCAATCCCCATAGAAATTGAGACTTTGGTCTTTGAGAGAGAACTTCGCCAGTTATAAGAAATGAAGCCTTTTTTTCCTTCATAACTTGATAAGCTTGGGTAATCATTAGAATTTTACAATCGATACAAGGGTTTAAGTTTTTACCAAAATCATATTTTGGATTTCGAAGAAGATCTAAAAAGTTTTCTCTAAGTTCTATTTCTACCAATTCAATACCCATTTTTTGAGACATGGAACGAGCATAGTCTTGTTTTTCTTTCATTTTTTTATTATTAGTGAATGGATGAATGAAGTTTACTGCAATGACTTCTATACCTTGATCCATGATGATTTTTGTTGCAAGTATGCTATCAAGGCCTCCTGAAAACAACGAAACCGCTTTAATCATAAAATAACACCTCAAAAGAATAGAACATTTTTGTTGGAATTGATAAAAACACTTGTTAAATCAAGACTATTCGGGAACTTAAGATTAAGGAAAGATTTCTTTAAATGAAATAAATAATTCTATCATCTTTGATGAGAGAGCGACACTAGAAAGGATGAAAACTTAGACTCGACATGCTCGTGATTGTCGCTACATTAAGCAGGCGCAATACATTGCGCCTTTTTTTTCTTTTTTAGGGGTTTGATTTATCAAGCCCTTGGGGTTACAAAATAGAAACGAAAAGCACCCTCCTCCCCGCTAAGCAGCACCCCTCCACGGAGGAGAATTGTTGAATATATTCCCCCATTGAGTGGGGTTCGGGAGGTGTCTTTATTTTCTGAATAGACATTCATGCCACTTTCGTTGCACCAGATGATAATGAAAATATCTATCTCAATCCATCATTGCGAGGAGCGTCTTATGCGGCGTGGCAATCTCATTGAGCCATTCTTTCCTCCTGAAGAGGGAGTTGTTTTTTTAACGGACAATATAAGAATCTCATTTATTCCAATTCTATAATTCCACTAATAATAAAAGCAGACTCATGAGATTGCCACGACCTCAAAAAACGAGGTCTCGCAATGACGACTAGTAGTTCCTTCTCCCTTGATGGGAGAAGGTGAGAATAAGTTTGAAAGTCCGGATGAGATTCTGGTTGGTTACTCTAAAAGGATTACTTTAAAAAACGGTCCGGCATTTTCAGGATAGGAACTCATGCTGCTTTTGCTGCAACAAATGAGGATGAAAATACTTTCCCCCTCACCTACACCTCTCCCACAAGGGGCGAGGGAAAAAAGAAAAGAAGACTTCTCCCACAAGGGGCGAGGGAAAAATGAATTTGGAAGAGCTTAAGAAGTAAGTGATATTTT
>JAAYUP010000483.1 GCA_012517635.1 Candidatus Atribacter alterifermentans | reverse complement strand
CATCAGTTTCAGTTTTTTATTTTTTTCATCTTACGCCGTAGGCTGCTATCCTGTTGTAGTTTACAGGATAGGATAAGCTTTCATTCAATTTAAATCGGAAGGATATATGGATAGAGATATTCAACATCGAATATACTGGAATGCCGGAGTAAAAAAGGAAAAGAGAAGAGAACGTCATATTGAAAAAAAGGTTCATACTGATTTAGTTTGGATGGAGATCGAACCCTATTTGTATTCTGGGATGAAGGTGCTTGATGCTGGGGGAGGGTATGGCCGATATGGCTTAGAAATAGCTCGAAGAGGATGTGAGCTTACCCTTTTGGATATTTCTTCAGCTATGCTCCGTGAAGCAAAGAATTTAGCTCAAAAAAGTGGAATTCATTCAATACGTTTTGTTGAAGGAAGAGTCCAAAATCTTTTTCAATTTTCCGGACAATGTTTTGATTTAGTTCTCTGTTTAGATGCCCCAGTATCTTATGCCTATCCTGATCATTTCAGGGCTATACAGGAAATATGTCGGGTAAGTCGGGAGAGAGTTATTATTTCGGTGGTTAACCGATTGGGACAACTTCCGATCGCAATAGAGTTAGAAATGGGCTTGACTGGCTCCTTAAATCAAATCCGTTCTTTTTTAGAAAAAGGGAATTGGGATCACCCGGAAAAATTACAACGAATTGAAAGGCGGGTTCCTTTTTTGAGTCGATATGTTTTTCCTCCACTCCATGCCTTTCTTCCTCAGGAATTGATTGATATGGTCATCGAACAAAATTTCCAACCGGTTCGAATAATGGCAACTGGGACATTGGCTCGATTATTAAAAACCAAGACTTTACAGCGAATCGTGAATAACCAGAAAGCATATCAATATTTTTTGAAAATGAGTCGAGAGTATGATTCGCAGTTTGAGGTACTGGGAGTAGGTGCTCGTTCTGCTTCAGGTTTATTAATAATAGCCGAAAGGAATAAAAATGGATCGAATTTGGAAGAAGCTCACTCTAAGAATAAAGGATGAGTCTTATCGTGAACAGGTTTATTGGTGGTTTCAAGACCAGAAACCGTATGGTTTCTGGGAGAAAGATGGGTTGACCATCGTTGCTTATGTACGAGATTGGCCTGAAGAGCCCTTTCCAGAATACATTGTTGCAGCGGAACGCAGTGAAGAACCTGATGAGAATTGGGCTGAGGAATGGCGTCAAAGCTTTAAGCCGATAGTTGTAAACGAGTCTATTCTTATCCGTCCCCCTTGGGAACCAACAATTCCTTCAATGATTGATTTAGTTATTTATCCTGCTTATGCATTTGGCACTGGGGATCACCCAACAACTTTTTCCTGTATGGAATTCATATCGCGATTTTTAAAACCAGGGATGAAGTTTTTAGATGTTGGCATGGGTTCAGGGATACTCTCTCTTTTAGCTATTCGTCTTGGAGCTGGAGATGTTACTTCTATTGATATTGATCCCTTGGCAATGGAAGAATTGAAACGGAACTGTGCTTTAAATCAAATTCCTTTTGAAAGGATTGAGTCGAAAATCTGCGATCTTTCCGATATACAAGACTCTTTTGATTTTATCGTTGCGAATATTGGAACTCAATTCATTTTTGAAAATCTACCCCGCTTAAGTAATATGCTTCCAATGTCTGGTTATTTAGTATTATCGGGTTTCCATGTTAAGGATGTTGCTCGCATTCAGAAGCATGCTCGCTTGGTTTCTCTTAAAATAATTGAATCAAGCAAGAAGAATAATTGGAGTACTCTCCTATGCCAGAAAAATAAGCAATAAATTTACTTACTGAAAAATAATCGAGTCTTTTAATCTATTTTATTTTTTTCATTCGTTTTTCATAGACACATTCTTGCTTTTTTGACTATAATAAGAGCATACTCATTTATTGTAGGAAGAGTTTTTTTATTAAAAATCAATTTATTTGATTGCAATTTCAGCTTTTCAAAATCTAATTTTATCCAATGATCCAGAATTTATGGATTTAAAAATTTTAAGCTATAATTAGGTGCATTGTGAAAGAGAGGTGTCGAATTGGTTGAGAGTTGCTTTCGTTTACATCGGGAAAGATAAAGCCTTGAAACAAATTACACGGTACATGATTCATACTTTTGAAAAATCAGGTCATACCGTGAAGGCTATTGAAATCGAGGATGTGTCATCACCTATTAACTTGAGACCTTACGATGTAATTTTTGTTGGCGCGTCAGTTATCAGTGCTTTTGGTGGCAAAATTTCCCCGGAGGTGGTAAACTTTTTAAAAGGAGTAGTTGGGATGGAAGGGAAGAAAACGGTTGCCTATGTTCGACCCTCCTTATTTGGAACTGATAAAGCTCTTCGGCGCTTAATGGCAAATATGGAATCAAGTGGGGCATTTGTTATCGATTTTCAAGCAATTAAGAGTGATAGGAATGCCCAGATTTTATTAGATAGGCAATTAAAAAAAGGATAGGTCAATAAAGATGAATAAAGAAAAAGAAAATATGAGGGAAATGTTTGAGGAGATGTTTTTTAGTCCTCTCACTAGTTTTTTTGGACCACAAGTCAGCGAGGAAGTACGAAATCATCTCTCCCAAGCTCGTATTGAAATATTAAAAGCAATGAAAACTTTTGTAGAAAGCGAAATAGATAAGCTCGAAAAAACGGTCCACGAAAAATAATTATTTTATTTATACAGCAAAAATTTGATTAAGAAAGCCCTCAATTCTTACGTTGAACCTTTCGAAACTTGGTTAAAGAGGGCCCCTCCTCTTGCTATGGTTTTATTCTCCAATCTCCTTGGCAACCGCCCTGAGATGCTTCAAACCTTGAATCGCCAATTCTTCACCTGATTCAGCTAATTTTCTCCAAATCGCACATTGACGGTTGAGCTCTTCGAAGCTGGGATCAAAGGATTCAATGACTAACGGTCCAGTGTAGTTAATTTCTTTGAGAGCGAGAAAGAATTCTTTCCAGGGGACAAGACCAGTACCAGGAATGCCTCGATTGTTTTCACAGACATGGACATAGCCTAAATATTTCTTCCCGCAAGTTTTGACTGCTTCCCGAAAACTGGTTTCTTCCCGGATCATATGGAATGAGTCGAGATGAACTTTCACATTATCAAAACCAACTTCCTGGCAATAGCGGACCGCATCGTCAGCGATGTTTAAGAAATGAGTTTCAAAACGATTCACCGGTTCAACGCAGATGGCTATTTGGCTCTTTTCCTGAGCATACTGAGCAATCTCTTTCATGCTGGCGATCGACCAATCCCATTCTTGTTGAGTTCGTGGTTTACCGCTCAAGTATCCCCAGGCAGCGTAGACCACTCCCCCGATGATTCGAGATCCCAACTCAACATTGATATCGACCATCTTCTTCATGAATTGAATTCCGTTTTTTCGAATGGCGGGATCGGAAGATATCAGGTTGGTTTCTTTGTTAAGAGTCGTGGTCGTAACCACTTCAAGGCCGGTTTCTTGTATCTTTTCTTTGACCAGTTGGGTAGGGAAACGGTCTGGTTTACTGATAGAAATATCCAACACTTCAAAACCAAGCTCTTTCGCTTTAGGAATAACCCAAAGGTCTTTTTCTGAGAAAGCTTCACTCCAAATAAAGGTATCAACTCCAAATTTGAACATTGTTAGGTAACCTCCTTTAACCGTGCCAAGGATTCTTTTTAATATTGTACCATTAAATAGAAGAGAATGAGGGATAAAAAAGGAAGTTATTAACAGTAAGAATGAAAATGGTTTCGCTGAAAAGATTTAATTTGTATAATAAATGTGACTGAGGATTTTTTTAAAAGAGATAAATAGTAAATTATCGAAAAATCAAAGGTTTCGGTTAATTTTTCGATTGATTGGAGGGGGAAAAAATGGGATATTGGGCGGTGGTGGAAAAAAGGGATAAGGAATTTTATGCTCATTTCCCTGATATTGTAAATCTCGAGGTTCGATCAAAAACCGTAGAAGAAATAAAAGTACTTCTTAAAGAATCGTTATCTGAATATTTGCAAACCTTAAACGAAACCGATAAACCTCGACCAATTGCACATTTTAATCCAACTATTCAAACCATCAATCCCAAAAAAATTCCACCCAATGTTTTTGAGTTTCTTTATATTGAAACTGAGTAAGTTCTTTTTAATTTATTTCATACTTTTTATGCCGACTCATTCGATAAGAGCAGCAGCGGCGGTTTGAGGTCCATTCATTTCTTGACCAGGGATTCCTAAACGTGTCCGAATTTGGCCAACAAGGACTTTGGTTTTAAAAAATTCTAAAAGCTCAATCCGGACTCGTTTTATTAAATCGCGGTTGTTTTTGCTCCCACCAGAAGCTAATTTTGTTTCGGCTTTGGTAAGGACCTCTTTTAAGCGTATAAAAACAATATCATCAAAAAGATAAGTCTTTATATCAATCGGTCCTCTTCCCATAAACTCTTTTTCAAACTGAATAAGAGTCGAACGAATTTGGATTTCTAATTCGCTTCTATTTTTTTCATTATGAATATTCTCTATAAAGTTATTATAAAAAAATTGATAAAAGTGATAGAATTCTATCATAAAATACTCAATTTCTCATCCAAGCTAGCGCTGAGGGAAACGTCCAAGACCAAGAGGGGAAACCTCCACTTATGTACGCTGCTGAACAGAGTAGGAATTTAAATAGTATTTTCATTCTTTTGGAAGCTGGTGCGGATAAGGGTATATATGATAAAAATAAGAAAAGGGCTTTTGATTATCTCCAAAAAAGTCCGATGTTAATCCAAGCAAATGAAAATTATCCTGTTGCTTGCCAACTTTTAGGGGTTTCTCTCGAGAATCAAGGAAATGAATGGATTGGATGGTAGGTGGAAAAATTCCATTCAAGACTAAAATGAAAAAATGGTGCGCGATGCTGGGTTCGAACCAGCGACTTCCACCGTGTGAGGATGGCACTCTACCGCTGAGTTAATCGCGCATCTGGTGCCGAAGGGGGGATTTGAACCCCCACGAGCATTCAACTCACTGGAACCTGAATCCAGCGCGTCTGCCAAGTTCCGCCACTTCGGCGAAGGGTAAAATATAAAATAGCGTATTTCATAAGCCTTGTCAAGAACTGAAAAAGATGATAAAAATTTGAACAATTGTACCAATTTTTTATTTGATAGGAAAAGTCAAATTGAAATTGATAAAAATAAGAAGAGAATATAAAATAGGAAAAGGATTATTTTTTTGATTTTACTTTGAAAACGATTTCAAAAACTAAAAGGAGTATTTATAGTGGAGAAAGAATATGATAAAACAATCAATAATGGTGATGGTATTTTACAGTTTGAAAATGTAACTAAACGCTTTCCAGGTGTATTGGCTCTTGACAGTGTTAGTTTCGATGTATTAAAGGGAGAAGTTCATGCTTTAGTAGGAGAAAATGGGGCGGGGAAGTCAACTTTAATAAAAATTGTTACAGGTGTTTACCAAAAAACATCCGGAAGTATTCTTTTTCAGGGGAAACTAATTGATTACCAAAATCCTCATGAAGCACTTCGAAATGGAATTGCAGCTATTTATCAAGAATTGAATTTAATACCTGCCTTGACGGTCGCTGAGAATATCTTTATGGGTCACCACATTCGCAATGAGCGAGGATTTATTGATTGGAAAAAGATGAGAGAAGAAGCCCAAAAGCTCATAGATTTTCTGGAAGTGGATGTTGATATTGATGCTAAGGTAGGAACTTTGGGTGTTGCAAAAAAGCAGGTGGTTGAGATTGCAAAAGCACTTTCACTCAATGCTCAAATATTAATAATGGATGAACCTACAGCAGCGTTAGCTAAAAAAGAAATTGAAACCCTCTTTCGCATTATCAAGTATCTGAAATCGAAGGGAGTAACCATAATTTATATTTCCCACCATCTCGACGAAATATTCGCTATATCCGATCGAGTGACAGTTTTAAGAGATGGAAAGCATGTTGCAACCAGCAATACAGCTACGTTAACGATTGATGATTTGATAAAAATGATGGTGGGGCGGAAATTAGTTGAGCAATTTCCTTATATGAATCATCAAGTTGAAGATGAGGTTTTAAGAGTAGAGAATTTAAAACGGAAGGGAGTGTTGCACAATATTAATTTTTCCCTCAAAAAAGGACAAATCGTAGGAATTGCCGGAATGGTTGGTTCAGGTCGAACTGAACTCTTACGGGCTATATATGGTTTAGATCCTTTAGATGGTGGAAAGATTTTTGTGAAAGGAAATGAAGTTACCATTCAATCACCCTATGATGCTATTAATTTGGGTATTGCGCTTCTCCCTGAAGAAAGAAAAACCCAAGGTTTGGTATTGTTATTATCGGTCACGGACAATATTGGACTCCCTTCCTTAACCAAGATATCCAATCGTGGTTTTATTGATGATACGAAACTCAATCATATCACTTCTGAAATGGTTCAGATGATGAATATCAAAACTCCTTCTTATGATCAAAAAGTCATGTTTCTTTCGGGTGGCAATCAACAAAAAGTGGTATTAGGGAAATGGTTTGCTCGAGAATGTGATATCTATCTCTTTGATGAGCCTACTCGAGGGATAGATGTCGGAGCGAAGGTTGAAATTTATCACTTAATGAACAAACTTATTGAACGAGGGGCTGCAATCTTGATGGTTTCTTCAGAATTACCGGAAATATTAGGGATGAGCGATCAGATATTGGTTATGAAAGAAGGAAAGATCACCGGAACCTTAACCCGCCAAAATGCGAACCAAGAAGAAGTTTTAAAACTGGCGATAGGAGGGGGACATTTAAATGGACGCTCTGACTGAAGATAAAAATCAGGGATTAGTTGAACGTTTTTTTATTTTTTGGGATAAGATTGGAATCCTCTTAGTGTTTATTGTGGTCTGTGTAATTTTTGGAATTCTTAATCCAGTGTTTTTTAATCCCCTCAATATCATTAATGTCATTCGACAGGTCTCAATCATCGGGGTTATGGCAGTTGGCATGACATTAGTAATTTTATTGGGCCTCATTGATCTTTCGGTAGGTTCCATTGTTGCTTTTGCCGGTATTATTGCTGCTGGATTTCAAGTAAAATGGGGCGGGAACTTTTTTCTTAGCTTAGTTATTCCTTTACTCGTAGGAGCTGGTATTGGGTATTTTAATGGATATGTTTCCACCAAAGGTGGAATCCATCCCTTTATTGTTACTTTAGGGTCAATGAGTATTTTCCGTGGGGCAACACTACTCATCGCCCAGGGGAAGCCAATTTCTGGGATGAGTCCCGCTTTCCGATTTATTGGTGCTGGAATGATCGGCCCTATTCCTTTCCCGGTCATTCTTTTTTTAGGATGTGTTATCATTTTCGGCATTATGCTTAAGAGAACGGTTTTCGGCCGTTATATTTACGCAATCGGAGGGAATCAAGAGGCAGCTTTGCTTTCGGGTATTATGGTTGATCGAGTAAAAATTCTTACCTATACCATTCTTGGTGCTCTCTCAGGGTTAAGTGCGCTTATCCTTACGTCGAGGCTCAATTCTGGAGAACTAGTAGCAGGGCAGGGTTATGAATTAGATGTTATTGCCTCAGTGGTTATCGGTGGAACCAGTATGATGGGTGGAGAAGGGGGAGTTTATGGTACCCTAATTGGAGCATTGCTCATTGGAGTTATTTCTAACGGTTTAAACTTATTAGGAGTCCAACCCTATTGGCAGATGATGGTTAAGGGAACAATTATTATTCTTGCGGTTCTTATGGATAGAATGAAGCGCCGGTTTCGAACGGTTTAAATCATTTTTTAAATGAAAGGTGTAAATTTTTTTTAATTATATAAGAGGGATAGTTAAAAGAGAAAATAAGGTGTGGGGGGTGATACAAAAGAAAAAAACAAACGAGTTATTTGATTCTTGTATTTAATAATTCTGATTCTTTTAAAAAAAGGAGGAAAAAAATGAAAAAAATTGGATTGTTGTTCATTTTAGCGATCTTGGCTTTTAGTTGTTTGTTTGGAACTTTAGCTTTTGCTCAAGAATATACCATCGGGCTTTCATTCCCATCTCTTTCCTTTGCCTGGTTTGCTTTTCTCGAGCAAGCAGTGAAAGATAAAGCCAGCCAATTGGGAGTGAATGTTGTATCATTGGAAGCAAACGATGAGGTTTCAAAACAAATATCAATCATTGAAGATATGATTATTAAAAAAGTGAATGGAGTATTATTGGTTCCAATCGAAGTCGAAGCAGTTGTTCCTGGTGTTGAAGCACTCAATAAGGCGAATATTCCCGTGGTGACCGTGGATCGCAGATTGAAAGAGGGAGTTCCCGTACAGGTTCTTGCCCATGTGGGCGCAGACAACTATACTGGTGGAAAGAAAGCCGCCGAATTTATTGTTGCCGAATTGAATAAAAAATTTGGCGAACCCAAAGGAACTGTGATTGAGCTTTATGGCACTCCAGGCGCCGGACCGGCAATAGATCGAAGTGCTGGGTTCCAGGATGTGATGAAGCAATATCCAAATGTAACAGTAAAGACTCAGACTGCTAATTTCCGTCGAGATGATGGCATGCAGGTTATGGAAGATTTTATTATGAGCAGTCCGGAAATTGATGCTGTCTTTGGAGCAAACGATGAAATGATTCTCGGTGCTCTTGAAGCGTTGCAAGCCAGTGCTAAATTCAACGTCCAAGAAGTCATTACGATTGGATTCGACGCACTAACCGATGCACTGAAATCTATTAGTGATGGAATTCTTGATGCAACCATTGAACAATTTCCTGGGAAACAAGCGGCAACCGGTTTTGAAATTCTTTATAATTTCGTGAAAGATGGGAAAACACCGGAAAATCCAGTTATTTTAATTGAACCAGCCGTAATTACTAAAGATAATCTTGATCAAGCAGAAAAAAGCTTTTAGATAAGAAATTTCCTCATAGGGGAGCTGTAAAATTTATGGCCTCCCCTATGAGGAGTGAGCTTATTGTATATGAAATCATTGAAAAAAAGAACCAATTTCGAATAAGAAAGTCAAAAATTAGGTCATCTTCTATGTCATCGATGAAAGATGTAGCAAAAATTGCTGGAGTTTCGGTT
>JAAYUP010000482.1 GCA_012517635.1 Candidatus Atribacter alterifermentans | reverse complement strand
GTGCGACTGAAAGTAACAATGCGGCAATAAACGCCGCTCTAGAAGCTAATTCCGGGAAAAGACACATAATTACTTCCATGGTAGAACATTCTTCGGTACTTAACTATTGCCACTATCTTGAGAAAAAAGGATACAAAATTTCTTACTTGCCAGTTGATCGCGATGGGCTTCTTAGTTTATCAGATTTAGACGCAGCTATTGATGAAAATCAGACTGCTCTTGTTTCGCTTATGTGGGCGAATAATGAGACCGGAGTATTATTCCCAGTAAAAGAAATTGCCGACCTTTGTAAAGCTCATGGCGTTCTGTATCACTGTGATGCTGTACAAGCTGCAGGTAAAATTTCTATTGATCTTCAGAAAATACCGATAGATTATCTTTCTTTGACGGGTCATAAGTTTCATGCACCAAAAGGAATTGGCGCCCTTTTCGTAAGAAAAAAAGCGCCATATGTACCTTTTATAATTGGCGGTCATCAAGAACGGAACAGACGTGGAGGAACGGAAAACATACCCTTCATTGTTGGTATTGGGATAGCAGCGGAACTGGCAAAAAAACATTTGCCTAAATATGATTCAACAGTGCGTCCACTAAGGGATGAACTAGAAAACGCTATTTTAGGTTCAATTCCCGGGGCAGAATTAAATGGACATAAAACATTTCGTATAGCTAATACATCGAATATCAGCTTTCATGGTATTGAATCCGAAGCTCTTCTCATACTGCTTGATAAAGAAGGGATTTGTGCTTCATCAGGATCGGCATGTTTAGCGGATTCTACTGATCCATCTCATGTAATTAAGGCGATGAAGCCGGAGGCTCAATATTCACGGGAAATGGTAAGATTTTCTATAGATTCGCTAAATTCTATGGTTGATATTGAAGAAACTATCAAAAAACTTAATAGAACTGTTGAAAATCTTAGGATATAACGCTTAAATTTCTTACAACTTATATGTTTTCTAAATCACATAGACGAATATAGTCGGCAATTTCAGATTTAAGATCTTCTTTTGATTTAAGCTTTAATTTATATTCGAGACAATTCCTAATTCGTTGACGACCTTTTCCCGAAGCTTGGATGAAATTATCAGAAAAGTTTATTTTTTTGCATGGAGTAAGTAACTCTAAAAAATATTCTTTTGTTATATCTTTTGAATTCAATGCTGTTGTACAAATCTTGCGCAACAGATCAAATAGGGCTTGTATTCCTACGGTTTTCCTAATATAAGAGCGATCATCATTTATCCATAGAGTCTCTGAGACAGCGTTGAAATAGTTTTTTACTAAAGTATATATTATTAAATCATTACAATTTAGATAATATTCTCGTAATGGTGAATTGTCACTATAAACAAAATTTCTTAGGTTTTTTCTTTCTCTGCCCATTTCGATTTTTATAGAATGCATATAGTCTCGATCTCGTCTTGGATTGTTAGTAAATAAACTTAAAACACCTTCAACAATAGTCGCTGTTGAAACAGAAAATACACCAAAACCGACAGGTTCGAGTATCCTTGCTGACAAAATATAATAAACTAAACCAAAAATACCACTTAAGATAGTCCCTGAAGATGTAATCAGAGTTTGTTTAAAAGTTGAAGTCTTGAAAATATTAATTATTTTTTCTTTCATCTTCCAAAATAATAAAAACTAT
>JAAYUP010000481.1 GCA_012517635.1 Candidatus Atribacter alterifermentans | reverse complement strand
TATCCTGTTGTAGTTTACAGGATAGAACACCTGGGAATGCTTTATTTTTAAGTAGTACCATTAAAGATTTCTAAATATTATTACTCGTCAAGTCATATTTATGAACGATGATGGTATAAAAATCTTCCAGATCTTTTAAGTTCTTGGTTAATATTGACTTTAAAATACCGATATTCAGAGACTGATAATCATGAACTGCTATATTCCGAAAACCAGCCATTTTTTGCATTTTTTTAAAAGTGTTCTCATCAATAATGTTATTTTCAAACAATAATCGGAAATTATCCTTCAATGAAGTTGGAAGCCCTAAAGCCTCAGAAGCAACGATATGAACCGCTATATCAATACTCGCTTGTACCGCTCTTTGGAGATTGAGTATAAACGCATCTTGAATCAAAAGGTCATCGAGATTTTCAGGATTGAGATTGGTTATTTCTTTGATTCTTCTTAAACATCTTTGAATTCTGGAGATTTTTGATAAAATAACGTCTTTATCAGGCATAGATTCTCCCCTTGAGAATATTTTTCTCAATCTCTTGGCGATAATATTTGAGGTCATCATATTCATTCAGGGTACGCACAAAAAAATCATTGTAAATATGTGAATCTTTTTTAATAACCAAGCCGTTCTTCAAGGCTTGCATGCGGATTATTGGATCGGCAGTATTTAAAACGACGATATCTACTTCCTTCTTGAGCTTATCTGAGTAGTCCTCTTTCATTTCAAAATATTCTCTTGTACTTGGAATGTGCTTATAATAGATCCCCAAGTCGATATCACTTCCTTCATGAAATATTCCATGTACAATCGAACCAAAGAGAAACGTCAGAAGAATATTGTCATCTGTCGATACCAATAATTTTACTTGATTTTGCATGTCCTGAATGGTGGAGGAATCAATCTTTTTCATATTTTTAGTATAGAACAAATCAAGTTGATTTACCAAACAAATTCCTTAGCTTCTTGGAGGCAGGGGAGGTTTTGAGTCTTAAATTGCTTTGAATTTAGACCTCATTCTATCTTGAAAATACCAGAATTTTTAAATAATGACCAAAATAAAAAGGGAAAAAGGCACACCCTGAATCTCCCTTTAATGGAAAATGAGTTTTGTTCTACTCAATAACTCAACAACATGAAATTCCTCTCTTCGGAGGGGTGAAGTTTTATAATCTTAATGGTTATCTTTATGTAATTGCTCTCTTCTTTCAAAGATTATTCTGGAAAATTTCAAAGCCTTGATGAAGAAAGTGTGAATCAAAAGTAAATACTGTCGATATGTTAAGACGGTTCATAGTATAAAAAGAAGAACAATCTACTATGCTCAAACCTCGGGCATTCATTTCAAATAGAAAAAAAATACTCGCGTTGAATGAGTCTTCTTCTATCCAATCAATTAACAGGATTGGTTGAATTTTTCTAACAAATGTTTTTAAGGCATTGATACCCAATCTATTTTGAATCAGTGCACAACTTTCAACCAGTACAAAAGAATTTATAACCAACTCCGCCTTGGAATCTAATAGCTTTGCCCAAGCTGATTTAGCAATAATATGATAATCGTCATTTCGATTGAGAACCGCCAAAAACGCTGAAGTATCAACATAAACATCTCCCACAAGAAGTTACTCCCAGTATTGGTCGTGGTTGACTGATAAGTCATGAGGACCACTAAATTGCCCTGCTATTTCTTTAGCCCTTTGGCGATTCATCTTATCAGAATGCGCTCCTTCTCCCTCTAGAAAATTGTCTACCGATTGGCGAATAAGCTCGGATAGGGAAATCCCTTTTTGATTGGCAATTTCTCGAAGCTTTTTTGATTGAGTTTCGGTTAATTGAATTTGAGTTCGAATCATTTATTTCACCTGTTTATTATGATTACATGATGTATATATTATAACATTATGATGTAATTAGTAGAATAAAGGGAACCATTATTAGAATTAGGCCTTGATTCTTGAATTGAACTGGTTTTCAACCTGGTTAATTTATTGGGGAATTTGCCAAATCAAACTCCCTATCCTGTAAACTACAACAGGATAGCAGCCTACGGCGTAAGATGAAAAAAATTGTAAAAGACAAAAACTGAGAGCATAGACCACTTGAGTTTTCATCCTCATCTGGTGCTGCGAAAGCAGCATGAGGGTCTATCCTGAAAATACACGGGCATGATAAATCAAGCCCCTACCAAAGATTTTTAAAAAAGGCGTCATCCTGAGCCCTTGCTTTTTGAGGGCGTGAGGATCTCATCTTTTTATATTTAATTTTGGAAAAGATGTAAAAGGATGAGATTCTCACGTCGCATAAAACGCTCCTCAGAATGACTGATTGAGATAGGTATTTTCATCTTCATCTGGTGCTGCGAAGCAGCATGAGG
>JAAYUP010000480.1 GCA_012517635.1 Candidatus Atribacter alterifermentans | reverse complement strand
TTTTTTATGGTACAATATTGAGGTAAGATGAAAATATTAAAAATGAGAAAGGATACCCCTCTTATGGCTTATCGATATGGTAATAGAAACCAACTCCAACTCTTCCCCTCCAGTATCGAAGAATACGTCAACCCCGATGACCCAATCCGAGAATACTAACCGAGATCTATTCTTATCTTTCTTTTTTTATCTTAAAATTTTGAATCTCCAAAAGATTACGGCTCAATAGAAGCAATCATGACACAGTCTGAATGACGGAGCAGGAATAACCTTAATCCCCCTTTACAAAAGGGGGAAATGGAAAAACACCAAACTTCTTAAAATGACGGAATTAGATTGGATGTGGGCTTTTTTAGAGAGTATCCTCTATCAGTGGAACAAAAACGACTGAACCATGTTTTTCAAGCTTCAATGATCCGTTTCGTTTTCTTCCCCGAACCAGAGTTTGTCGGAAATCCTCTCCTAAAGGGAGAACAATAATTCCACCTTCTTTTAATTCCTCAACCCAAACTGGATATATTTCACTCGCAAAAGCAGTAACGATGATCTTATCAAAAGGGGCGTAATCCGGGATCCCTTTCGTCCCATCACCAACAAAAAAATAAATATTCCGATATCCCAGACTCTCTAAAACTGCTTCAGCTTTTTGAGACAATTCTTCAATACGTTCTATAGTATAAACTTCGTTGGCCAACTCTGCGCATACGGCAGTTTGATATCCGGAACCGGTTCCAATTTCTAAAATCCGATCAGTCGGTTGAATCTCTAATAATTCAGACATAAAGGCTACAATGTAAGGTTGTGAAATCGTTTGACCCTCTCCAATGACTAAAGGGGTATCGTGATAAGCATATTTTCGGTAAAATTCTGGGACAAATAGATGTCGTGGGATTTTCAGTAGGGCTTTAGTAACTCTTTCATCTCTAATATTGCGGGAGAGTATTTGTTTTCGAACCATCTCTTCGCGTTCATGAAGTGTTCTCGCATTATCTATTTCCATCAGTATTCAACCTGAAATGTTTCATAATTCCCTGAATAAGGCAACCACTCTTCAAAAATATCACGAATTGATGCACTCACTGGCCCCTCACGAATTTCCTGGAAAAATCGCTCAACTTCTGCTTTTTCTCCTTCAGCTACTATTTCCACCCCATTGGGAAATAAATTTTTAACAAATCCAGCAATTGCAAACTGAGAGGCCTTTTTTAGGACAAAATAGCGAAAGCCAACCCCCTGAACATGACCTTTAAAAACCAATCTTCCTTGAATGTACTTCATTCAAATCTTTTTCTCCGATAATACTTCCATCAGCTCGTTTTTTATCAGCCAATCGGTTAGATTCGGTCGAAGAGGGGTAATCGAAACTTCCGAATTCACCACCGACCAATAATCCGAACTGCTTTGGAATTTTATCTGACGTTTTTGCTCAATAAAAACATATTCCTGGAATTCTTCATTCTGAGTGGTTTTTTGAACTTTCGTAAAGTAAAATCGATCGGCAAGCTCGGTAATCTTCCAACCGTTTAGCTCGTCAGAATGAGCAACATCAGGTATATTCACATTGAGAACTAAATTTTTTTGTCGTGAGAGGGTTTCTTCAAAATAAAGAAAAATCTTCAAAGCAGTTTCGGCTGCAACCTTATAATTTAATTTTTCCTGAATCGATAGCGAAACTGCCATTGCTGGTATTCCCGACATAGCTGCTTCCATTGCTGCTCCAACTGTTCCTGAATAAAATACATCAAAACCCAGATTCGGTCCTCGGTTGATACCGGAAACCACAAAATGGACCGGAGCTTGAGAAAAAAGATTAAGACCCAAAATGACTGTATCAGCTGGTGTTCCATCCACTGCTAAACCGCTTATTCCATCTACTTGAACTTCCTTCACTTTTAATGTCTGTCGTGAAGTTATGCTATGACTCGAACAACTTCGTTCTTCAAGAGGGGCAACTAAAATTATATTGGCTATTGGCTTAAAAGCTTGAACTAAAGCCAAAATCCCGTCACTTTGATAACCATCATCATTAGTGATAAGGATATTTCTTTTCATGAAATATGACCTCCGATCCGGTGTAAAATTTCCCTGGCTACGATAACACCAGACGTGGACGCCTGAATTAAACCTCGGGTTACTCCCGCCCCATCTCCAGCCATGAAGAGATTCTTGATGTCACTTTCTAAAAATTCATTGAGTTTCACCCGTGATGAATAAAATTTTACTTCTATTCCATAGAGCAGATTATGAGGAGAACTTATTCCTGGAATAAACTTATCCATAGCCGCAATAATCTCTAATACATCTTGCAAAAACCGGTAAGGGAGAACAAAACTCAAATCTCCCGGACTCGCTCCATTAAGAGTTGGCTTTAAAACTGATTTGTTTATTCGTTCTGGAGTAGACCTTCTTCCTAATTGCAAATCCTTGAGACGTTGTATAATAACCCCACCACTGAGCATATTTGCTAAGCGAGCAACATAGCGGCCGTATTCGATAGGTTCTTTGAAAGGTTCAGTAAAATGAGTGCTTACTAAGATGGCAAAGTTGGTATTGTTGGTTTTTCGATTTTCATAACTATGACCATTGACGGAGATAATCCCATCGTTATATTCACTGACCACTTCACCATGAGGACACATACAGAAAGTTCTGACTCGATCATCAAAGGTATGGGAATAATAGATAAGTTTTAATTCGTAGAGTACTTTGGTATATTCTTCCATAATAGAAGCCGGTACTTCCATTCTGACACCTAAATCAACGGGATTATTGACCAAATCGAGTTTGAGCTTTAATGCTTCTCTCCGAAGCCAATCGGCACCAACCCGACCGGGAGCGACGATTAAGTATTGGCTTTTCATGAGGTCACCATTTTTCAACTGTACTCCAATTGCTTGATGGTTTTCAGTTAAAATTTCGGTGGCTTCAGTTCGAGTGAGAATGGTCACTTTCTCTTTTAAATGATTTTTTATGCGAGTCAGAATGCCTCGGCAGCTGTCAGTCCCCAAGTGTCTCACACGAGAAGGGAGAAGTATCAGTTCAGCCATTTCCGCTTTTTTCCGGCGTTCTTCTACTTTTTCACTATCATCTCCATAAACACGCGGGGTTGCTCCATAGCGAAGGTAAATATTATCAACATACTGAAGAAGCTGCTCTAAATCATTCGATTTTAAATAAGAAGTCAACTGACCACCAACATCGTGGGAAAAAGTCAGTTTCCCATCGCTGAATGCACCAGCTCCCCCCCAACCACAGAGCAAAGAGCAAGGCTGGCATTTTTGACAGATATTTTTCTTTTCCCTAGCTGGACATCTTCGTTGTTCAATATCTCCGCCTCGATCAATGATAAGAATATCAAGATCGGCTTTGTCGGCAAGCTCCAATGCGGCAAATATCCCCGCTGGTCCTCCTCCGACTATGATAACGTCATAGGTATTTTTCATTCACAATCCCCTGATTCTTTTTTATTTCCTCAAGTATCTTGAGTGCGACCTCAAGTGCATTTTTCCCTTCCTCCAATCCAACCAATGGTCTTTCTCCATTTTTTACACAACGGGTAAAGTGTTCTAGTTCAAACCGAAGCGGTTCGCCTTTTAGCATCATTGGTTTCTCCATGAGGATAGGAGGAACAGCGGTGATTGTTTTCTTATAGACCGCTAACTCTTGTTCCAAATAATCGATAGAAATAAAAGCATCAACTTCAGTAATTTCCATGCGGCGAATTTTTTTGCGAGTGATTCGACTGGCTGTAAGATTGGCAATACAGCCATTTTCAAAAAGGATCTGAGCATTGGCAATGTCTTCTTGGCGGGAGAAAACTGGATATCCAAAAGCGCTGATTTTAGTCACTTTACTTTTAACAATACTCATAACAATATCAATATCATGAATCATCAAATCAAGTACTACTCCCACATCAGTATTCCGGTTGGTATAGGGTCCCATTCGATAGCAATCAATAAAGACCGGTTGATCAATAATCTTTGAAAGTTCCATAACTGCTGAATTAAAACGCTCAATGTGGCCTACTTGAAGAATCACCTTTTTTTTATTAGCCATTTCCATTAATTCTCGTGCTTCTTCCAAAGTCGTTGTCACTGGTTTTTCAATAAGAATATTAATTCCTTCTTCAATAAAATGCCCAGCTATTAAACGGTGAAGAACGGTTGGAACAACAATGCTGACGGCGTCAATTTTCCCAAACAAATCCCGATAATCGTAATAAGGGGTTGTCGAGTAACGCTTAGCAATTTCTCTTGCGCGTTCTTGATTGATATCAACAACGCCTACCAGAATTGTATCTGGTATTTCAGAATAAATTCGGGCATGATGCTGTCCAAGATAACCAACTCCAACCACTCCAACTTTCACCGAACTCAATTGAACCCCCCCCGATAAAATTGCTTGATTAAATTCACAACGTATTCCAATTCTTCTTTTTTAAGAAGAGGATGGACTGGAATTGACAAAACCTCTCGTGAACACAAGTCAGTCATAGGATAATTTCCGTCTCTTACTATTTGATGGATAAACTTTTGTTGATGAAGTGGAACAGGATAATAAATTCCGTAACCGATTTCTTTTTGGTCAAAAAAACGCGCTAGGTTATCGCGGTGTTGTTTTATTTTTATGGTATATTGATGGAAAACCGGTAATGCATAATCAGGTATTGTCGGTATTTTCACTTCTGGAATCGAGGATAATTCTTGATTATAAAATTCAGCGTTTTCTCTTCGTTTCTTATTGGATTCATCTAATTTTTTGAGTTGCACGCATCCTATAGCTGCAGCAATATCGGTCATCCGAAAATTGTAACCCAGCAATTCATGGTGATATCTCTTATTACTGCCATGATTAATCAACATCCGACATTTCTTTCCAAGTTCATCATCATTCATTAAAATCATACCACCTTCACCAGTGGTCATATTCTTAGTTGGATAAAAACTAAAGGCTGAGGCTTTCCCAAAAGAGCCGACTTTTTTCCCTCTATACTCAGCGCCATGAGCTTGAGCACAATCTTCAATAACCGGAATGTCATATTGGTTTGCCAGCGACATAATTTCATCCATCGGACAAGGCAAACCATAGAGATGGACAATGAGTATTGCCTTGATTGAGTTCCCATCCTTTTTTAAAATTTTTTCCAAAGCGTTTGGGTCAATATTAAAAGTTTGGGGATCAATGTCACAAAAGGTTGGAATTGCACCACAATGCATGATCGAGGAGGCACTCGCAACAAAGGTAAAGGGTGTGGTTACGACTTTATCATTCAGAGAAATTCCCAATGCCTTCAAAGCAATAAACAAAGCAGCCGTCCCATTACTTGTGGCAATTGCTTGCGTTACACCAATATATCGTCCAAAATCTTCTTCAAATTTTGCGACTTTTTTCCCCTGAGCTAAAAACCCAGAATCGAGAACTTCTTGAACTGCATTTTTTTCTTCATCATCGAGATTGGGTTTGCTGATCGGTATTTTCATTTTCGATTATCAACCTCATTTTTATAAAAACGAAACAAACATCGATTAAAAACTTAAATAATATTATAAGACCGTCATTGCGAGGAACGCAGCGACGTGGCAATCTCATCCAACCAATCTGTCATTCTGAGGAACCCGATTTCTCTTATCGGGTGACGTGAGAATCTCATTTTTTCCAAATCC
>JAAYUP010000479.1 GCA_012517635.1 Candidatus Atribacter alterifermentans | reverse complement strand
CATAACCATGACCGATCGCTCCTGGGATTTTCCAATCTTATGGATGTTCATACCTTCTTCGATTATGGATCCTACAGTCATTCTTGGATTTAAGGAACTAAAAGGATCCTGAAATATCATCTGGAGGTTTTTTCGATATAGAATGAATTGGGATTGGGGAAGATTATGAATTTCTTTCCCATCAAAAATTATCTGCCCGGAAGATGGTTCGTATAAACGCAGTATAGTTAAACCCAAGGTGCTCTTTCCACAACCGGATTCTCCAACAATACCGAGAGTTTCACCAGCATATACTTCAAAACTAATATCATCAACTGCTTTTACCCACCCAATGGTTGAACGAAAGACACCGGCTTTTACTGGGAAATATTTTTTTAAGTTTTCTATTTTTAAAAGAGGGAAGTTATTCATCGATTTTGCATTCTTCAATTGAGCGTTGGTTTATTTTTTTCCAGTAATGACAATAGACAAAATGATTAAGACTGACGTTACTTTTGTTTGGTTGAATGAGACATTGTTCATTTTCAAAAGAACAACGGTTTCGAAAGCGACATCCTTCTGGAAATTGTGAAGGATCGGGAACCATACCTGGGATTGAATCGAGTTTTTCCTGCTCGATATCTAACCTTGGAATAGAACGAAGTAAACCGATCGTATAAGGATGGCACGGATTTTTAAAAATATCATGACAGTTTCCTTCTTCAACTATTTTCCCAGCATACATGACAACAATTCGTTTGGCCATGTGAGCGACAATGCCTAAATCATGGGTGATAAGAATAACTGCCATATTAAACTGTCTTTGAAGACTGATCATTAATTCAAGAATTTGTGCCTGGATGGTTACATCCAAAGAGGTGGTTGGTTCATCAGCAATAAGAAGCTGAGGATGGCAAGAGAGCGCCATGGCGATCATCCCTCTTTGTTTCATTCCTCCAGATAATTCATGAGGATATTCGTTTAACCGTTTTTCTGGGTCGGGAATTCCAACCAACTTAAACATTTCAACAGCACGTTTACGGGCTTCATAGCGGCTGACCCTTTGATGAAGGGTAATCGCCTCGATAATTTGGTCACCAATCGTATAAACTGGATTGAGAGCTGATGATGGCTCTTGAAAAATCATTGAAATATCTTTCCCACGGATACTTTGCATCTGTTTTTCCGATAGAGAAAGTAAATTCGAGTTATTAAAATGGATTTTTCCACCAACGATTTTTCCATTCGAATCAATCAATCTCAGGAGAGCCAAAGAAGTAACGCTTTTCCCACATCCCGATTCACCAACCAGGGCAATGGTTTCGCCTTTATAGACTTGGAAACTAATATCGTCCACCGCTTTGAGTTCCTGACCATAATCGTTATAAAAATAGACTTTTAGATTTTCTATGTTGAGGATGGTGTTATTGGAATTCATGATTGACTCCTCAAACCCTCAGTCGAGGATCAAATACATCTCGAAGGGCATCCCCGACTAAATTCCAAGAAAGGACAAAGAGAACCATCGCGGTACCTGGGTATACGGTTGTATACCAGTAACGGAGTGCTTCACCCTGTCCACCTAACATCCAGTTTCGAGAATAATTGAGAAGAGCTCCCCAATCAGAATACCCTTGTGGAGCTCCAACTCCTAAGAAACTAAGGGCAGCTGCGGTGATAACCAATGAACCCATCCGCATTGATGCTTGTATCAATACTGGGAATATTGTATTCGGCAGGATGTGGCGAATGATGACCATATAATTTTTTACTCCAAGCGCTTTAGCTGCCATGACGTATTGCTCTTCTTTAGTTTGAAGGATGTTGCCTCGAATTAATCGGGCGGGATACATCCAACCGAAAACAATCATGGCTATCATAACTTTATTTAAACCGCTTCCTAAGATAGCAGCTAATACCAAGGCTGCCACTAAGAAAGGAATAGCCATAAAAATATCCGTGATTCGCATGAGGACTTCATCGAAAAGTTTGCCGTAATACCCTGCTATTGATCCGATAAACAAACCAATGAGAGTAGAAACAACGGTCACAATTATCCCAACGCGAAAGGCGGTTCGGGTTCCCCAGATTACTCCATAAAAAATATCTCTTTTTCCTGCTATCCCAAATGGATGTTCTGGCGAGGGAGGTTGAGGACTAGAACTCCAAGTGACAATAGGCATCATATAAGGGTTTCTTCCTTCTTTGGGAGGCGCTATGAAAGGAGCAAATATAGCAATTACTATGAACATTCCTAAAAGGACGAACCCAATAATCGCTGAGGTATTGAAGAATAATTTTTTTATGATTCTCAGGTTTTCCGGTTTCATCTATTAATCCAACCTGACACGAGGATCGATATAGGCATATGAGATATCGACAAAAAGATTACCAATAATCAGAATAATTCCGAAGAAAAGTGTTCCACCTAAAATCGATGCGTAATCCAATTGTTGTGCTGCTAAAGCTAAAAAACTACCCAAACCAGTTCGATTAAATATAGCTTCCACGATCACTGTGCCTGCCATCAATCCAACAATAGTTTGACCACTCACGGTAGCAACTGGTATCATGGCATTTCTTTTAGCGTGTTTGTTAATAACAACTCTTTCATCTAAACCTTTAGCCCGAGCGGTCCGAACGTAATCTCGCTGTAAAACATCTAACATTGAGGAACGAGTGATTCGCAATATGTAGGCGAGTTCTACATAGGTTAAGGTCAGAACCGGACCGATGAGGTGTCGAAGGGCATCAATAAAGATATCCAGTCGTCCATTGAGGAGAGCGTCAATGGTTGTCATTCCGGTAAAAGATTTAAAACTTGAAGATTTCACAATACTTTCTGCCCACAGGCTTAAGTTTCCAGGTGGGAAGAGGCCTAAAGTACTATAAAAAATCATGAGAATGAATAAGCCAAATACAAAATCAGGGAAGGACCATCCTACCACGGCAAAAATCCGGAGTGAATGATCAAGTGATCGGTTGTGGTGAAGAGCTGATAGAATTCCCATCCAGGTTCCAATGAGGATGATGGGGATTGCTGAAAACAAAGTCAATTCCAAGGTGTAAGGAAAGCGTTGGAGAATGGCTTGCAGAACCGGAGCTTTTCCAACGTAAGACCATCCAAGGTTGCCTTGAATCAAATTTTTGAGCCACCTTCCGTATTGGACGATAATTGGGTCATCAAGTCCATACATGGAGATCAATTGATCAACATTTTCACTTTTTAGGCGATCGGGGTTATTTATAAATGTGGCAAGGCGTTGATACGGTGAAAGCATGCCGATCATCGAAAAAACAATAAGAGAAATACCAAAAAGAGTAATCGGAATGAACAATACTCTTCGAATAATATAGAAAAACAAGACGATCAAACACTTCCCTTTCGGAGGGAGTTTGAGCTCCCTCCGAAAATTAATATTGATTTACGTATTTTTTATTCAGCTTTATAAACCCCATCATTGTTGACTTCGCCAGATTGAATGGGGTTAAAAGCCCACCCTTTAACCCAGGTCCGCATGGGGTATACTTCCCTCGGTTGATAAAAGGTTATTCCTAAAGCATTTTCATAAGCAATTCTTTGAATTTCTTCATACATTTGTTGACGTTTATTTGCATCAGTTTCAGCAATGGCCTCTTCAATTTTTTGGTCTAAATTTTCTTGAGCGAATTGAATATAAGCTTCACCCTGAGGACCGCCATACACACCATTGCTGTGGAAATAGGTGAAAATGAAGTTGTGGGGATCAGGATAATCGGCAATCCAGCCAATAACAAATGCTGGTAATTTCCCACTCTTATAGGCATCTAAATAGGTTGGCCATTGAACACCCTGGACTTCGATTTTAAACTTGGGGTTGAGGGATTCAATATTTTCTTTGAACATCTCGCAGGCAGTTTGTCGAGCATCATTCCCAGTGTTGTAAAGAAGGGTGAGCTTGAAACCGTTTTCCCAGACTTTTCCATCCCAGGCTTTTTTAAATTCTTCTTCGGCTTTCGCGAGGTTAAACTCATACATGGGGAGATCGGGATTGTATCCCAGCATTCCAGAAGGAACTACTGAGGGGAGTCGTTTCCCGTATCCTAAAAGAACTTCTTGAATCATGGTGTCATAATCGAAAGCATAACTAAAAGCTTTTCGGCAATGAATATCACTGAAAAAGTCGGGTGGAATTCCATTCCCATCAAGAGTTCCACTTCCCAAAAAATCACTGGTTTTATCAACTGTCCAGTTAAAGTGGAAAGCAGTAACAGTGATTCGTTCACCTTCTTCGATTTTTACATCTTTCATGTCTTTGACTTGGTCGAGATATTGGACTGGACAGTATATCTGATCGGCATCACCAGCTTCAAGCATAGCCCGACGGGTGCTCCATTCATCAATCCCCCAGTCGATGAACTGAGCAACTTTCGCTTTTTCTCCCCAATATCCATCAAAACGATCCAAAATCGTTTTTTGCTGGGTTCGGTCCCACTCCTTCAATTTGAAAGGCCCAGTACCGTTTGTTTTGTCATAAAGCGGTGAAGATTCTTTTTTCACATTGTAGTATTTCCACCATCCGTCTGCATTTCCATCCCAGCATCCCCATTCAATACAGGTTTCTTTATCAAGGATATTGCTCCAATAAGCATGTTTTGGAAGAATGTAAAGAAAGGGTGCAAAGGGACGTACCAGGTGGAATACCACCGAACCATCCTGAACTTCGATAGCCGGATCGATGACTTGTTGATAAAAATCTATCAATTTGACTGCATCATCGGGGTTGATTAGGTTCCCATTTTCATCAACCATCTCGGAAAGAGGAGTCCCGACCCTGTCAGCGACTAGATCATCAAGGGTTTGGAAGTTGAATAATGCTTCAATAATCATCCACTGTGGTCCGTTGGCTGGATCAAAAAGGATATTCCTTTCGAAAGAATATTCAACATCTTCAGGTGTAAAATCATTCCCATTATGAAATTTGACTCCCTCTCGAATTGGGAATACATAGGTTGTGCCTTTGTCCTGAATAAGACCGTTTTCAACCGATGGAACTTCAGTTGCCAGAACTGGAACAAATTTTTGCATATTGGCTCCATCGTAAGCAATGAGGTTTTCATAGACATAGGTGAGAATTTCTCCACTGGCGCTATCGTACGCATATCCCGGATCTAAGGTGTCTGCTTCACCAATAGAGAGATAGACATAGGTGTCAGGATTTTTTATTTCAGCAAAGACAACCGATACTCCTAATACCAAAACGAATAATATGGTTAAAACAAAAATCTTTCTCAATTTTTTTTACCTCCTTATTATGAAATTTTTACTAACCTTGGGTTATTGGTAATACCGGGTATTCTCCCTCTTTTGGCAACCCTTTGGCCAGCGACTTCTTTAATATCCATGGTCATATCAATTGGAGGATATCCACTGATATAACTCCCTACACCAAAAATATCAGCATAATCATGGAAGAGGCGTATTTTTTCAGGAGTAACACCACCAGAAACGACTATTTTTACCTTTGGATAACCAGCTTGATTTAATCTTTCACGAACTTCCTTCACCAGGGATAGGGTAACCCCTCCTCTCTCCTCGGGTGTATCAAGACGTATCCCTTCCAGCTTTTGGTCTATGATTTGAGCCAAACGCAGTGATTCTTCGGCCTCATCCTTGAAGGTGTCAACTAATATAATACGAGGGAATTCGCTCGGTATGCATTCATCAAAGGCTTTGGCCGATAACACCGTATCACCACAAATAAGGATGGCAGCATGGGGAATCGTCCCTCCTGGGTTTTTCCCGGCTAACTTGGCTCCTAATATACAAGCAGAACTATCGGCTCCTCCAATGAGAGCAGACCGTTCCATTACAGGTGCAACCGATGGGTGAACATGCCGAGCTCCAAAACAGAGTACGATCTTTTCCTCGGCAGCTTCTTTGCATTCCCGAGCAGCAGTTGCCCACCCAGCGCTATGAGCAAGTATTCCGAGTAAAGGGGTTTCGAAAACACCAAATTCGGAATAGGGACCTTTTATTCTCAAAACCACCTCCCTTGAGTCAAAAGTGTCACCTTCTTGTAAGCTCCATATTTCTACTTGACTATGAGACAAAAGAGCGAGGACTTCAGGTAACCCACAAAAAATCCCCGGATGCCGAGCGAAGACTTCGGCGACGACTGGGGTTTGATCGAGTTGTAGATGGCGAAGAATTTGCTGAGCGCTGACAAAATAAATATCAGTTGTATATCCTTTTATTATCTCTTCATGGGTTGCAGATAGAAATAGCCGTTTTGAATCGGGATGAAACTCAATAATTTCCTGAAGATCAGTAACCCAAGGTTTTTGTCCCACCTTCTCTTCCACCTCTTCTCAGGTCAGAAGAAAGGCAAAGATTAAGGATATAACCATGAAGGCTATAGCGAAAACAACGGTTAACTTTCCCAAAACCGGGAGGTTTTTAAACTTGCTACTCCGATCAGCACGGGTCATTCCTCCAAAAATACCCCCTCCCATACCGGCTTTCCGAGGTTGGAAAATAACCACTAAAATTAAACCAACCGAAATAAAAATCTGAACAATCATCCAGGCTTGCATATCATCTCTCCTCTATTGATAAGGCCTTAAGCTTTCTAATATAATTTTATTGAATTTTGTTGGATCTAAGCTGGCTCCACCTACCAACGACCCGTCAATTTCCGAATCTTTCATGAAATCAAAGACATTCTCTGGAGTGACGCTCCCTCCGTATAAAATTCGAATCTGTTCAGCAGTTTTCTCATTAAATTTTTCGGCTAATTGTTGTCGAATAAAGGATATGACTTGATGAGCATCTTGGGGAGTGGCAGCTTTTCCAGTTCCAATAGCCCAGACTGGTTCATAAGCAACCACGAGTGACAAGGCTTCTTCATTGGTGAGGGTAGCTATTCCATGTGATAGATGGTTTAAAACAATAGCTTCGGTTTGACCAGCTTCTCTTTCCTCTAATGTTTCTCCGACACACAAGATGGGTTTCAGTCCAAAGTGAATGGCTGTTTTGACTTTTTTGCCAATATCTTCAGAAGTTTCTCCAAAGATATGACGTCGTTCCGAATGACCACAAATGACATACTGACATTGTACCGCTAAGAGCATAGGGACAGAAATCTCGCCAGTAAAGGCTCCTTTGGTTTCCCAATGACAGTTTTGAGCCGCTAATTTTATACCGGTATGAGCTAATTTTTGGGATAGGGGATAGAGAGAAACAAAGGGTGGGCAAAGAATAATCTCAATATCTGATGTATTCGGAGAGAAACCGAGAAGAGCCTCGGCAAATTCCGAGGCTTCTTCAATGGTTTTATTCATTTTCCAGTTGCCAGCTGCAATCGGGAGTCGTGACATAATCGCGCTCCTTATTTCATAACCCAACTGGTTAAATCAACGATTCGGCAAGAATACCCCCATTCGTTACCATACCAGGCGCAAACTTTTACCAGATTACCACCGATAACTAGAGTAGATAGGGCATCGACTGTTGCTGAGTTCGAGCAGTGGAGAAAATCTATTGAAACCAGCGGGAGATCGGAATATCCTAAATAATCTTTCAGGTCTCCACTTTCTGAGGCTTTTTTCAAAGCGGAATTGACTTCTTCAACCGTGGTTGGTTTTTCGACCGTTGCTACCAGATCAACAATTGAAACATCAGGGGTAGGAACTCGAATAGCGAATCCGTTCAATTTGCCTTTCAGCTCTGGAATAACCTCTCCCAGGGCCTTAGCGGCACCAGTGGTGGTAGGAATCATGGACATACCAGCTGCACGAGCTCTCCGAAGGTCTTTGTGAGGAAAGTCAAGTATAACTTGGTCATTCGTATAGGCATGAATGGTAGTCATGAGACCACTTATAATTTTAAAATTATCGTTGATCACTTTAGCGATCGGAGCCAAACAGTTGGTGGTACAGGATGCGTTCGAAATGATGTGGTGTTGATCTTTTCTATAGTCTTTGTGGTTGACTCCCATAGCAATGGTAATATCAGGTTCTTTGGCTGGTGCAGAAATGATTACTTTTTTTGCCCCAGCATGAATATGGTTGGAAGCACCAGCTCGATCAGTGAACTTTCCGGTCGATTCGATGACCAACTCGACACCTAAGTCCTTCCAAGGAAGTTGAGAGGGATCTTTTAAAGCAAATACTTTGATGGGTTTCCCATCAACGACGATGGCATCATCAGTGGCGGTTACATCGTTGGGAATCTGACCATGAACCGAATCAAATTTTAAAAGATGGGCTAAAACTTTCGTGTTGGTCAGGTCGTTTACTGCAACAACATCAAACCCACCCACTTCAAGCATTCTTCTGAATACCAAACGTCCAATTCTACCAAATCCATTAATTCCAACCTTCACTTCGACAACCTCCCTTTATATGAAAATAAATAATCATTGTCATTAATTAAGATTCTATTATACAACTTCGATCAATCTCGTCAAATCCCATCCAATCCCATCCATTTGAATCCGATTTAAATGCCAGACACTTAGAAATGCCTATTTTTCTCTATTGCTGATTCACCCAAGAAGAAATCAGCTGATAGATATCAGCTGAAAAAAAGGGAGAAAAGGCGTGCTCGAGGCACGCCTTTGGGGATCAAATGATTGCAATTTCAGTATCCGAACTAAAAAGATGCATTTTTGAAGTATCAACTGCAACTTTGAGGTCATTACCAACACTGGTTCGGGTTTGCATATTAAGAACAGCCACCAAGGTATGAGGTCCAGTTGTGAGGTAAATGATTTGTTCTGAACCTAAAGGCTCTACAACGTCAACGGTCGTATTGATAACTGATCCAGGTAAAGCTGCATCTTTACTTACTTCACTGTCAAAAAGATCTTGAGGTCGAATACCAAAGGTTAACTCTTGATTCACATAGGGATGTAATTTTTCTTTAAACTCGGCTGGAACAATGAGTTTAAAAGACTGACCGTCAAGATAGAGATCGTCACCTTCTTTTTTCAAAACAACATCGAGAAAGTTCATTGATGGAGTTCCAATAAATCCAGCGACGAATTTATTAACAGGCTTGTTGTAAAGCTCGAGGGGGCTTCCAACTTGTTGGACTAATCCATCACGCATAACTACAATCCGGTCACCCATGGTCATTGCCTCAGTTTGGTCATGAGTAACATAGATCATAGTCGTTTTGAGCCGATCATGCAATTTTGAAAGCTCAGCTCTCATTTGGACTCTTAGTTTGGCGTCTAAATTGGAAAGAGGTTCGTCAAACAAAAATACTTTTGGGTGCCGAACAATAGCTCGACCAACAGCAACACGCTGTCTTTGACCACCGGAAAGTTGTTTTGGTTTTCTTTGGAGGAGTTCTTGAATACCGAGAATTTCAGCTGCCTCTTTCACTCGTTGATCAATATCACTTTTTGGAAATTTGCGAAGTTTTAAACCGAAAGCCATGTTGTTGTAAACATCCATGTGAGGATATAAGGCATAGTTTTGGAATACCATCGCAATGTCACGATCTTTGGGGGGAACATCGTTTACTAAAGCATCTCCAATGTAAATTTCTCCACTATCAATTTCTTCTAAACCGGCAATCATTCGAAGAGTCGTTGTCTTTCCACAACCAGAAGGTCCAACCAATACAACAAATTCCTGATCTTTGATTTCAAGAGTAATTTTGTTTACTGCAAGAACATCTCCAAACTTTTTTACAATATCTTTTAAAATAACGTTCGCCATCTATATTCCTCCTTCAAATCTTAATAGGGGAGGCCTTTTTTCCCTTTTTCGAAAAAGGCCGACATGAAACCCAACCGGTAATCATCGGTGGATTTCAATAAAACCAAATTTCTCACAAAATTGAGATTTTATCATTTCTTTAATTTTCGTAACAAAAAAAACAATGTACTCGTTTTTCAAATAAACTACCTATCATATTTTAAGTCAAGTCAGGTTTTCTGTAAACCCTTTTTGGTCGGCAATTTTTTCTATTTCATTTAAGCGACGATAAACTTCTGATTTCGATAGTGGGGGGTTACAAAGATGACCGATTTCTTGGAGCGAAGAACAGGGATTTTCCAAACGTAATCTTGCAATTTCTTGAAGGTGAAAAGGAAGGTCATTCAAATCAAGAGTTTGTATCTTTTTTCTTTGCCGTGAAGAAGATACAACAATTTTATTTAAATTTGCAGTTTCATAATTCACCCAACGGGTTATTTCGTTCATTGTTGATTTTTCTACCATAATTTTTTCCATTTGAAGGTAACTTTGATGGGCTCCCAGAAAGCGGATAAAATCAGCTATCGATTGAGAATTTTTTAGATAGAGATTCATATCTCCTTTGAAAGGACGAGAATGAAAGTCAAAATGGAGATTGTGGAGAGAATGGAGTATGAAATTGGCAAGTCTTTCCGAGTTAAGTTGTATTTCTAAATGATATCCCCTTAAGGGATCACTCATATACCCACGAGATTCAAAAACTCCCCTTAAAAAATGTGCTGCTAATTTCTGGCTGAAGGAGTCATTGAGGATATTCACATCTTGAAAACCAAATTGATCGAGGAGATCATTGGTAATGGGAAATTCGAAACAGTAAAAAGTACCGACAGGAATTCCCTTTCTCTCTTGCACACTGATCGTATGGGGTAAATGAGGGAAAAGAATTTTTTTATAAGTGACACATTTTTTTATCAAAGCCGGATGGTGACTGGATAAAAATAACAAAAGCGAAAGGTGTTGTTTTTTTATTACTGCACCAGCTCTAACCAATCCGATAAATTCACTCATGATTTCCTCATTTTTCTGCGGTTGAATGGTAAATAATTCAGTTTTTAGACTTTCTTTAAAATTCATCAGGAAGGCATTCCTTTTTTCTTTAGAGATAGCTTTTCTTGAGCGAGTTTTTTTTGAATTTCAATAATACTTTGAGGAGGTATTTTCAGTTGTCGTGATATTTCTTGGGGAGAATAATCTAAGATATCAGTTAAACTATTAAAAGCAGAGAGGAGAATGTTTTTTCGTTGAGGACCGATTCCTGGGATATCATCTAAAAGAGAATGAAACATTTTTTTATTTCTTCTTACCCGATGAAAAGTGATGACAAAACGGTGTACTTCATTACGAATTCTCTGAAGGAATTGAAGAGATGGATTTTCAGGGGGGAGACGGAGTGCAACGTTTTTCCCGGGGAGGTAAATTTCTTCGTTTTCTTTTGCTAAAGCAAGAACGGAAATGGGTAAAGAAAATTTTTGTAAGACTTTAAGTGCACTATTCAGTTGACCGATGCCCCCATCGATAACTAAAAGATTTGGTAACTCGGCTTGGTTCTGGATCAATTTTTTAAAATGCCGGGTAAGTGTTTCTTCAATCATGGCGAAATCATCGGGATGATCGGATTCTCGGATGATATATTTCCGATATCTTTTTTTAAGAGGAAAACCGTCAAAAAAAGCGACAATGGCTCCTACTGATTCATCCCCCTGAAAAGTTGAAATATCTACCCCTTCAATAAGGCGAGGGAAGGAAGAAAGAGAAAGAAGGGTTTTGAGTTCATTCATTAACTGTTGGTGATCTAAATTTTGGTGAATGGCTTTTATTTTTTCCAGTTGCAGATTTTTTTGGGCATTTTCTCGAGCAAAATGGAGAAGATCAAGCTCAGAATTATTGCGAGGGAAATCAATACTGCTGGAATACCCCTTTTCTTTAATTCTTTTCGGAAGATTATGATTAAAATTGAATTGAACACAAATTTGAGTTGGCGGATTGAAGTGGTCAAGATAGAAATTTTCAATGAATTCATTCAAGATATAGTCTCGATCAGCGTTTTCTTCACTTTGCACGTGGAAATTCTCGATTCCAATCAATCTCCCCTTCCTCACTTTAACGACTACTAAATTGGCTAAATTGGATTCACTTTCCAATTCAATAAAATCAATATCAGAATTGTCGGGAAGGACGAGTCGGTATCGTCCGATGATATTCAGGAGACAGTTGAGATGATCTCGGAATTGAGCCGCTTTTTCATAGTCTTGTAATTGAGCCGCTTTCCACATCTCCTCCTCCAACCAACTGGTAACTTCCAAATAGTCTCCTTCTAAAAATGACTGAGCTTTTTTTAGTTTATCTTGATAGTCTGAAGAGTGACATTTTCCGACACAAGGAGCACAGCACAATTTCAATTCGTAATCGAGGCAGGGACGAGTCAGGGGAAAACGGGATTCAGAGATGGAACAACCTCGTAGCAGGAAAATTTGCCGAAGAATTTTTAAACCATCACGAGCTTTTTTAGAATTGGTGTACGGTCCATAAAAGTATCCTGATTGAGCCGTTTTACGTCGGGCTATTTTGACCGATGGAAAATCGCCTCGAGCGTCGAAGTGAATATAGGGATAGCTTTTATCATCCTTCATCCGGATATTGTATTGCGGTTGGTAGGTTTTGATGAGCTCCTCTTCGAGAAGCAATGCTTCAGCTTCATCTCTGGTAAGGATGAACTGGATGGTGCAAATTTTCTCGGCCATATCTCTCTTGAGAGGTGATGAAGAATCACCTTGTAAATGATTTCGAACTCGATTTTGGATATTAACTGCTTTACCTATATAAATAATGTGATGTTCTTGATTGATAAGAAAATAAACACCACAGCTAGTTGGTAAGTCATGAAGAAAATTTCGAGTGATTTCAGACCTGACAAAATTCTTTTGGTTCAACCTTTAAAACCTCCCTTAAGTAAAAACCAGTATGAGAAGCTGGATTAAAGGCAACTTCTTCTGGGGTTCCTTCAGCAACTAACTGCCCTCCTTGGTCTCCACCCTCTGGTCCCAAGTCGATGATATAATCGCAGCACTTAACGACATCCATGTTGTGCTCGATGATCAGAATACTATTCCCCCGTCGACGCAATTCCAAAAGAACATCGAGTAATTTTTCAACATCGGCAAAGTGAAGACCGGTAGTCGGTTCATCGAGAAGATAAAGGGTTCTTCCAGTCGCAATCTTGCTAAGCTCTTTGGTTAGTTTTATTCGCTGAGCTTCCCCACCCGATAGAGTGGTTGCTGATTGCCCGAGTTTAATATATCCCAGTCCGACCCGCTGGAGAACGGCTAATTTCCGTCGTATAATCGGAATATTTTCAAAAAAAACGACCGCTTCATCAACACTCATATCTAATACTTCAGCAATATTTTTACCCTTAAAGGTGACATCCAAGGTTTCTCGAGCGTATCGCTTTCCTTTACAGTATTCACAGGTCACAAATACATCAGGAAGAAAATGCATCTCAAATTTAATCACTCCATTCCCCTGGCAAGCTTCACAACGACCACCCTTTACATTGAAACTAAAGCGTCCCGGTCGATAACCTCGAGCTTTGGATTCAGGCAGCTGGGCAAAAAGATTCCGAATTTCAGTAAAGATTCCGGTGTAAGTGGCAGGATTGGAACGGGGGGTTCGTCCAATTGGGGCTTGATCGATAACAATCACCTTGTCGATAGATTCAATGCCTTCAATGGCGTCATGATCACCAGGTTCGGTGAGTGAATGATAAAAAATCCGAGAGAGGGATCGATAAAGCACATCTTCCATGAGTGTGCTTTTTCCAGAACCTGAAACACCCGTGAGCCCGACCATGACTCCTAAAGGGATTTTCACATCAATATTTTTTAAATTATTGGCTCGAGCTCCACGTATAACCAACCATTCTTGCGGATTTTTTCTCTCCGAAGGGATAGGAATTTCCTTTTTCCCGCTTAGATACTGCCCGGTTAGGCTTTTTTGGTTATTCATAATTTCATCAGGAGTTCCAACTGCGACTATTTCGCCACCCCTATCTCCAGCTCCTGGTCCCATATCGATCAAATAATCAGCACATTTCATGGTTTCAGCATCATGCTCTACGACAATGACTGTATTTCCCAGATCCCGTAATCTTTTTAAGGTTTGAATCAGTTTCTGGTTGTCACGAGGGTGAAGTCCAATGGTTGGTTCATCAAGGACATAAAGAACACCAACCAAACCAGATCCAATTTGGGTGGCTAACCGGATACGCTGAGCTTCTCCTCCAGAAAGCGTCATCGCTGAACGGTTGAGAGTGAGGTAATTTAGACCAACTTCAACTAAAAAGTGAAGCCGGGATTGAATTTCTCTCAGTAAGGAAGCAGCAATAATCGCTTCCTGTGTTGAAAGTTTTAAGGTACTAAAAAAGTATTCCAAATCACCAATAGTATATCGGGAAAGGTCACCAATGGATTGATTGTGAATTTTTACCGAAAGACTTTCGGGGCGAAGTCGGTCACCATGACAAGACGGACAGGTTCGAGTCGCCATGAAACGAGCGACTTCATCCATTTCCCACCAACTTTCGGCAGTTTTCATCCTTTTCTCTAAATAGCTAATGATTCCATCACCATCTTCATCTCCATAAAGGATTATCTGTCGATCGCTTTCGGACAAATCCCGGAAAGGAATTTTAAAGGAAATACCTTTATCTCGGATAAAGCGCTTTATTTTGTTCATCGAATAATGGACTTCATCATAAGTGTTCCAAGGAATGAGAGCTCCTTGGTCTAAGGATTTAGACCAGTCGGGAACGACTAAACCGGGGTCGATGAAATTTAAAATCCCTAGACCGGTGCAATCGGGACAAGCTCCATAAGGGTTGTTAAAGGAAAACATTCGTGGGGTTACCTCTGGAAAACTTATTCCACAATCGGGACAAGCGAAATGTTCACTATAAATTCGCTCCTCCATTTGGATACCATCAGAAACCAATCCTATTTTTACTAAACCTTTCCCATAACGAAGGGCAATTTCTACTGAATCGGCAAGGCGACGTTGTTCTTCGGGATTGGTGGTGAGGCGATCAACGACCAAATCGATATCATGCTTTTTATGGCGATCTAAATCCAGTAAATCCCAATCTTCCAACTCGATAAATTCTCCATCAACCAGACAACGGGCAAAACCATTTTTCAACATGTCGTTGAGGAGTTTTTTGTATTCTCCCTTACGGCCACGAATTAATGGAGCCAGAATAATTATGCGAGTCTCATAGGGGTAAGAAAGGACTTCATCAACAATTTGCTGGATGGTTTGGCGAACTATTGGTTTTCCACATTGAGGACAAAAAACCTTTCCACAGCGACTAAAAAGAACTCTCATATAGTCGTAT
>JAAYUP010000478.1 GCA_012517635.1 Candidatus Atribacter alterifermentans | reverse complement strand
TCTATCCTGAAAATACACGGGCATGATAAATCAAGCCCCTACAAAATAATTTAAAATGTAGGGGCGCAATTTATTGCGCCCGATTAATGTAGCGACATGCCATGGCATGTCGAATCCTTTGATTTTCATCTTCATCTGGTGCTGCAAAAGCACCATGACCGTCTATCCTGAAAACTATCCTGTAAACTATAACAGGATAGCAGCCTACGGCGTAAGATGAAAAAAATTGTAAAAGACAAAAACTGAGAGGATAGACCACTTAAGTTTTCATCTTCATCTGGTGCTGCTCTAAGCAGCATGAGGGTCTATCCTGAAAATATGATTAAACGAATTCCCCCATTGAGGGGGGTTAGGGGGGTTGTGCCTTTCATCGGTCATCCTGATTCCTCTTCTTTCTCCTTTTTCTCCCCATCGCGCCCTCTCCCCCTCAGCATTTAAGGGCGTGAGGATCTCATCTTTTCAATTCTTTTTTTAAAAATATTTAAAAGGATGAGATTCTCACGTCGTGCGGTCAAAAACACTGGACTCCTCAGAATAACAGACTAGATAGAGATTGCTACGCCGCTTCGCTCCTCAGAACGATGGAGTATTAAAAATTCAGTCGTTTGAATGACAATTTACCTAACATAGCAGAAGCTTAAAAAAAATGTATTATCAAGAAGTCACTTCGCAGAATGAATAATAGGTTTTCATTATACTTACTGACTTTGAAAATAAAGTTTAGGTATTAATAATCTTTTAAACTAAATACTACTTAAAACATTAAGCTTTAAGGTAAATAAGGCCATGGATTTATTACTGTTCCATACTTTCGTACTTCATAATGGAGGTGAGGTCCTGTGCTCCGTCCAGAAGAACCTACCTTCCCAATTATGGCTTCCTTTTTTACTTCTTCACCATTTTCAACGTGAATTTTCGATAAATGTCCATATACGGTTTCATACCCAAATTGATGCCTAATGATTACACATCTTCCATAATTCCCATTCCAACCTACGAAAATTACCTTCCCTGCAGCTGTTGCAACTACATTTCTACCCGCTGGTGCTGCAATATCCACACCAGTGTGCCAAGCTTTGCGTCCGGTAAAGGGATCTTTCCTCCATCCATAACTTGATGACACCCTTCCCCAAGTTGGCCAACGCATTGGAACCATTGTAATCAATTTGTCTTTTTTTTCTGCCACTTGTATTATTTCATGAAAAGATTTTTCTCGAACCATCATTTCAGCATGAAGCCAGGCCAGATTATCTTCTAAACTTTTTGCTTTATTATAAAATTCTGGATCAATTGTGGGTCGTAGCGAGGGAGAAGAAACTGGAACACTCGAAAATGACATATAGTTTGGTCCGCCCATTCCAAAGGGGAAGCTATCCAAATTGGGATTGATAAACATTTGCAATGGTATGTATAATTCATTTGAAGCTGCAGAAAAACCTAAATCAATCCCATATTTTTTCAATTGTGATTGTAAATCCTTTTCTAACAATCTTCTGACCTTTTGATCTAATTCACGGAGCTGATTCATCTCTTGAATAACTTGATCAGCCTTTTTGGCGAGTTCCTCTAATTTTTGTTCTTGCTCTTTTTTCCTGATTTCCAAGGAAGCTAATTCGCTTTTCGACTTCTGCAAGTAAGTAACCATGTTCCCCAATTCACATTTCATTTTATTGTTATACCAAAGGATTCCTCCAATACCAAATCCAATTCCTAAAATAACCAAAAAGAAGCCAAAAAGAATTGTTTTCCATCGAAGGTTTATTTTTTTCATTTGTCCCTTCAAGGGATTGATCCAAAATATCGTTAAGTCTTTTGGTTCTTTTGAAAACATACATCCACCCCTAAAACGGTTCTTCTTTACCAGTTATTAAACTATAAATGCGATGGAGGTCTTCATCTCCATAATATTCTATGGTTATACTTTTTTTGGCTATTTTCACTTTTGTTGCTAAATATCTTGTCAAGTTCTCCTCGATGAAAGAAGATTCAGAATCTTTTTGATCAATTTTAATTTCTTTTTTCTTTTTAGAACTTTTTGAAACGACAGTTTCTTCGGTTTCTTCTTTCAAGTTATGTATTATTTCTTCGATGTTACGAACAGAAAGGTTTTCTCGCATGATTCTTTCTGAAAGTTGAATCTTCAAATCCTGACTTTCAACGGAAAGTAATGCTCGAGCATGACCGAAAGAAATCTGGTTTTTTTCAAGCATTCCTTGTATTTCTTGAGGTAAATCAAGAAGGCGAAGTAAATTCGCTATAGTGGGTCTCTTTTTTCCCAATCTTTTTGAAATGTTCTCTTGGGTGAGTTCAAAATCTAACATCAGCCGTTGAATTCCTTTGGCTAAATCTAAGGGGTTT
The DNA here is from genome assembly GCA_012517635.1 of Candidatus Atribacter alterifermentans. GTDB lineage: Bacteria > Atribacterota > Atribacteria > Atribacterales > Atribacteraceae > Atribacter > Atribacter alterifermentans. The sequence goes on along the minus strand of JAAYUP010000478.1, from coordinate 442 downwards.
AAATCTTCTCTTTGTAGATTTTCAATTAATGCAATTTCCAATCTTTTCTGTTCATTTGCTTCTTCTATTATTATGACAGGAACCGTTGACAAACCTGCTTTCTGTGCTGCCCTCCATCTCCTCTCCCCTGCAACAATTTCATATCCTATACCATCGGTCCTTACTATAATCGGTTGGAGAATGCCATGAATTCGAATTGACTCAGCAAGTTCCTCTAAGCTCTCATCATTCTTTTGAATTCGGGGTTGGAAAGGATTACTATGAATCAGTTGAACATCAATTTCCTGAATTGACCGTGTTTCAAGATTTCCAACACCAGGAATTAGAGCATCAAGCCCTTTACCAAGACTTTTTCTTACCATCTCTTGCTAACACTTCCTTGGCTAAGTTAAGATATGCCTCTGCACCAGTTGAACAACGATCGTAGGTAATTATCGGTTGT
>JAAYUP010000477.1 GCA_012517635.1 Candidatus Atribacter alterifermentans | reverse complement strand
TCCATTCTTTTTTCTCCTTTCAGTTCCTCCCTGACATGAAGAGGAGATTGTAATGGTATTTTTTCTTTGATCTTTGAAACAAAAAGACAATCATGGCTTTTATTGAACAATATTATGAATCGTTATTCAAAAGAGCCATGATTGTCTCAAGAATAAAGGGGAGCTAATCTTAAAAGATACTATTATTTTTGATAGGCTTCTTTGATAGCATTCCAATCGATAGGTTCTAACTCGGGATTGGGATAGAATTTATCGGCATTCCCCTGCCATTCAATTCTGGGTCGAATATCAAAGAATTGAGGAACCATATCCTTTAAACCAAGCGCTAACATCACAGCGTATTTGGTTCCGTACCAACCCCATTCTGGGAATCCATGCCAGGTTTCTGCAATGATCCGCCCTTCACGTATTCTTTCCACTGATTCAGGCGTTCCATCATTGGTAAATATTTTCACTTCCGGACGATTCATTCTTTCACAAGTAAGCATCGCTCCTAAACCCATTTCATTTGATGCTGCCCAGATAAAATCGAGTGTCCCCTGGGGATTGGCCGAGAGTATATCTTCAGTGACTTTAATTCCTTTTTCACGGTTCCAGTCGGCTGGAAGAGTAGTGACAATTTTTATTTTGGGGAATTGGTCGATAACTGAATGGAAGCCTCTTAAACGAGCTACGGAGAAAAACCCCCCGGCAATTCCTTCAACAATTGCACCATTCAAAGTAAGATCTTGTAAGCCGGCTATGACTTCGGGAGTATAGAGATTTTGCCAAAATTCTAAATCTAAATAGGTTGACTCGGAAATATCGATTTTTTCTCCTTCACCTAAGATGCCCGGACCACCAAAATAATCAATGACTGCATAAGCAGATACTGTTCCAGCAACGGTATTATCAAAACCGATATAACAGTCAACATCGACTCCTTCAATTGGTTCGAGAAGATTCACCACAACGACTGGTATTCCGGCTTCTTTGGCTTTTATGAGAGCTGGTTTAACAACTTCGACTTCGATAGGGGAGATAGCGATGACATCAACCTTTCTTTGAATAAAGTCTTCAATAATGGCTATTTGGCTGGCGAATTCGATATGTGAAGCTGGAGAACGGGTAATGATTTCTACTGGTATGCCATTTTCGGTTGCTTGTCGGGCTGATGCTTCAAAGAAATCGGTAGCAGTTTTAAAAACACCGGTAATATCAGGTGGTGTCCAACCGATAGTGATTTTCGGTATATCGGCGGCTAAAGCTCCAACACTTAAAACGAGGATAATAAGCAAACTGATGAAAATTTTTTTAAACATATTGCCCTCCTTTGTTTACAAATAAAATTAAAAGTTACTAAAATTCGAACCAGCTTGTTTATTTTCTGTTTTTTTCCCTCCTTTCAAAAAGTATGAATTTTTTAAACAATCAAGAGCGAGTGGGAAAAAACCACGGATATAACCTCAGTTGGGTGTAATGTTGTGTTGTTAAAGGGAACTAATCTGAAGACTGAAAATGAATTGGTAAGTCGATTGACCTTGGAATGTTGGAATGATTGAGCAGAGAGTCGATTCAATCTTGATCGAGTTAATTAAATTATTACCCGAATACCCCTCCACTTTTCTTAATTTTTTGGTTAAAAACGCCATTAAACCAAAACGGATAAGAAAATTACGATAAGCGGTAAAGTCATTTTAACCACTTAAATTATATCATCACCCTCGACAATGTCAATGAAAATGAAATAGTTTTCAAGAGGTGTTAAAGACGGAGGGAGCGAGAGTCGATTGAAAAAACTTCTTCTCCCTTGATGGGAGAAGTTCAGGATGAGGGTGAAAGTTCAGATTGAGGTCCAGGTTGGGTGTTTTGAAATTGAGCTTGGAAAAGGTGCTCAGGTTTCACCCTCATCCCCTTTTCTAAAGGGGGAAATTGATCGGCGTATTCATCTTTTCATTGTTATTTGGCGCTGCAAAACAGCATGAAGATGAAGGTTTATCCTGAAAACCTATAGGCATGATTAAAGGCATGATAAATAAAGCCTCTAATAAAGAATATAAAAGGGAGGGGCGATAATTTATTGTGGCTATTCTTTAATGAATGGAGTGTCTTGCCATTGCATGATGATTTTTGGAATTGAACAATATCTTGTAAAGTAAAAAAGCATAAGGAATTATTCTAAAAGGGAAGTTTTCATTTTGGAGCGAGTTTGATAGAATTGAACCGGAAAAGAGGCCGAAACAAAAATTGTGATCTTTTCGAGGGAATGAATCAATGACGGTTTATAGTCGTTTTTATTTGATTATGGTTGTACTGCTGATGATTGGAGCCATATCTGGATGTATTGGAGATATTGGACAGCTATCGGGAATGTTAAGCGGACAGCCGGGGAGTACCTACTACGTTTCCGCAGAGGGTGATAACAACAATTCGGGAAATAGAGAAAGCCCCTGGAGAACCCCCGGGTATGCCTCAAGACAACTTCAACCGGGTGATACACTGATTATTTTAGGCGGAGAATACCAGATCGATAATCAGGAAGAAAATCAAATTAAACCTGCTTCGGGAACTCCCTCTGCCTGGGTTACCATCAAAGGTGAAGTGGGGAATAGGCCGATTATCAAGGGTAAAAATAATTGTCCAGCACTTATAGACCTTTCTGGAAGAAGCAATATTCGTGTTGAAAATTTAGAATTCACTAACGACGAGGGATCAGTAGTTCAAAATGCCATACGAGTGGTAGGCGGAGTCGTCCAGAATTTGATATGCAAGGACCTTTATATCCATCACATAGACGGGAATGGCATTCTCATGTCTGATGCTTATGGAGTAGAAATAATCCAGAGCAAGATTGAGTACTGTGGAAAGGAAGCAATGGTCGGCAAGAACTTCCAGGGAGATGGGTGGAACCAAGTAACTATTCGTGATAGTCAGTTTTCTTTTAGTGGTCATTATTTATCATCAAAAAAATCAAATGATGAGCATACCTTTGATGGTTTGCGAATTGGTTCGTCAGTTGGTCCAATTGAAATAACCAACTCAATATTTGAACAAAATTTAGGAAACGGGCTTTATACTCAAGCCAAAGTGAATCGCATCATACAATGTATTTTTGACAATAATAATGAAAATGGAATAGTAATGGGTGGTCAAGACGGGACAGTTATGAATACCCTCATTTATGGAGTGGGAGGAAAAAGCTCTAAGAATTCCAATGGTTCAGGGATAATTATTGATGAAATAACTGAAGAGGATGCCAAGTTTAAAATCGTGAATGTGACTATTGATACCCCTCCTGATAATCAAGGATCTCCATTAAAAGTGGGAGTATCCCAAAAAACGGAAGCTGGAGAACTGCTGTTTAAAAATAATATTGTTGTTTGTGGTGCTCAACCAGTTAATATTGGTAAAAATATTTCTCTCAAGGCTTCGAATACTCTGATCTACCGGCCAGATGGGAAAACGGTTTTAAGGTTTGGAGAAAAAGAATATTCCGGCCAGGAATTAAAAGACTTGCTATTCATTGAGCATTTCATTGCCGAGAATCCACTTTTTGTTGCTCCCTCTCGTGGTAAAAATGGTGGATATTATATCCAGGAAAATAGTCCAGCCCGAGATGCCGGGACTTCTGATGATGCTCCATCAGTCGATCTGGAGGGTAAACCGCGTCCTCAAGGGAAGGGTTATGATTTGGGTGCTTATGAATTTGAGGAGGTCAAAAAATAGAAAAATTTTGATAGAACTATTGACATTTTCAATAAAAGATGGTAGTATAAAGCCAACACGGGTTCCGAGGAATAGGAAAGCCGTCAGGGTTAAAATCGATTGAAGCTCAAAATGAGTGGATTTCGAAAAACTCTTTTCCCTAAAAGAAAGAGAAAAGGGGTTTAACCCGCGAGTTGCTGGGAAAGAAATTTTTCCAGTAATAAAAAGGCTGGAAAGTTCGTTGGAATCCGTGTTTTTTTATGGATTCATACTTTATCATCATTTTTTTATTCTGCAAGCTTAGTAATGAGCTTAAAATATTCCCTTGATCCACAAACCCTTGCTATCTGAGAAATCATAACCATTTCTTAATTTATTTGGTTTTATTTTATGCTTTCTATACAAAAAACCAATGGGCATGATAAATCAAGCCCCTACAAAGGAATTAAAAAATGGAGGGACACAATGTATTATTGTGCTCGATCTTCATATAATGTAGCGACCTGCCATGGCATGTCGCTACATTAATCGGGCGCAATTTATCATGCTCCTTGGTTTTTCAGGATAGACCCTCATGCTGCTTTCGCAGCGCCAGATGAGGATGAAAACTTAAGTGGTCTATCCTCTCAGTTTTTGTCTTTTACAATTTTTTTCATTTTACGCCGTAGGCTGCTATCCTGTTGTAGTTTTCAGGATAGAATATTCAAGAAAAAAATATAGAGGAAAGAGAGGAATAAAACTTGGATAAAGTTAGATTTGTTTTAGTTGGAGCTGGAAGGGCAGGAATGGTTCATGGTCGGAATTTAACAGGTTATATTCCAGAAGCTGAATTGGTAGCAATAGTTGATATCGATGAAAGGAGGGCAAAACAATCAGCGGAAGAAGTTGGAGTAAAAAAATACTCAACCAGCCTTGATGATATTTTAAAAAAAGAAAATATCGATGCAGTATGTATTGGATCGCTGACTTTTACTCATCGAGAAATTGTTGAAAAAGCTGCAGAAGCAGGAAAACATGTTTTTTCCGAAAAACCTTTAGCACAAACCCCTGAGGAAGCTAAAAAGATTAAAGAAGTCGTTGATAAGACCGGAATAAAATTTCAAATCGGCTTTATGAGGCGATATGATCCGGCTATTCGGAAAGCCTATCAAATGGTTCAAGATGGGATAATTGGAGATCTGGTGGTGATTAAATCGACCGGACGAGGTCCAGGACTTCCTCCAGCCTGGATTTGGGATCGATCGAAGAGCGGTGGTATGTTGGCCGAAGTATCCGCTCATGATATTGATTCGGTTTTATGGTTTACGGATAAAAAACCAGAACGTATCTACATGGAAGCGAAAAATTTTAAATCACCTCAAGCCAACGAGAAATTTCCAGATTTTTATGACCATTATATTGTAACGATTTCTTTCCAAGATGGTCCTTTAGGGTCAATTGACGGTGGTTGTCCAGTTGGGTATGCTTACGATGGGAGAATGGAAATATTAGGCACTAAAGGAATGTTAAGGATTGGAACTATCGAAGGGAATGGTCCAGTATTAATGACTTTGGATAAAAAAGCTATTTGTGACACCCATGATGCCTGGAGGAATCGTTTCAAAGAAGGTTACTTGGAAGAAATGAAATCATTTATTCGCTGTATACAAAAGGATATAAAACCGGAACCATCAGTAATAGATGGTTTTCGGGCAGTTCAAGTGGTGGAATATGCCCACCGATCACTCAGCCAACAAAAACCAGTCTATTTTGATGGGGAGTGGTAAAAATGGCTTATTTGATTGGTTGTGACCTTGGTACAACGGCAACAAAAACTGCTCTTTTTAATGAGAAAAGTGAATTGATTGATGTTGAGAAAGTTGATTCTAATATCATTTATGGCGATGACCGGAGTGTAACCCAGGATCCGTATGAGATGTTTCAATCAGTTTTACAGTCAGTTAAAAACCTTATGGAGAAAAGTGGTATTTCACCAAACCAGGTCGAAGCAATAGCCCTTGATGGTCAGATGGCAGGGATAATGGGAGTTGATGCACAAGGTGAAGCAGCGACTCCCTATGATTCTTGGTTAGATTTTCGCTCGGCAGATTATGCCGAAAAGATGAAAATGGCGGCAGAAGATTTCATTTTCCGTCAAAGTGGCATGGGACCAAGTATCAATCATGGTCCAAAAATTTTATGGTGGAAGCACGAAAGACCGGAAATTTATCAAAAGATAAAAAAATTCACCATACCTTCATGTTGGATAACGCAAAAATTGGCTGGATTGTCTGGTGAAGAAACCTTTATGGATTATACCAATATCCACTTTACCTGTTTTGCTGACCTTCGTAATATTATTTGGGATAAAGAAATTCTCAAGATATTTGACGTTGAAGAGAATAAACTTCCCCGAATCGTTGAGCCTTGGATGCAAGTTGGTCAATTGCAGCAACCATGGGCAAAAGAGATGGGATTGATAGCCGGAATTCCTTTGATAGCTGGCTGTGGTGATCAAGCTGCTAATGCTTTGGGAGCCGGCGTATCAGAACCAGGCATTGCTTTCGACGTAGCCGGAACCGCTTCCTGCTTCAGTTTATTTGTTGATGAATACAATCCTGATATCAAGTATAAAGCCCTTATGTTCCCTCGATCTGTTTTAAAAGATTTTTATTATCCAATGGCATATATCAATGGTGGTGGAATGGATTTAGAATGGGCAAAAAAAGAGCTTTTTCGGGAATGGGCTGATTCCCCAGATGCCTTCTTGTTGATGGAACAAGAAGTGCAAAAAAATGCCCCAAAACCTTCAGGAATTGTATTTATTCCTCACTTACGGGGGAGGAATTTTCCCACCCAACCCTGGCTACGAGGAGTTTTTGCTGGTTTTAGTTGGGATCATCGGCGCGAAAATCTTTATCGATCGGTCTTAGAGGGCATAGCTTTTGAATATGCTTATTATTTAAAAGTTATTCGTGAATTGATACCCACTCTTACTTTTAAAGAAGTTCGTGTAATCGGAGGGGGTGCGAAATCACTTCTTTGGAATACAATTAAAGCAAGCATTTTAAAAGTACCTTATGTTGAATTAAACCGTCAGGAATTTGCTGTTTGGGGTTCAGCTATGATCGCCGGTTTTGCGGTAGGGGTATTTCAAGATTTACAAAAAACCTCACTCAATTCAGTTGAAAAGAAAAAAGTTCATTTACCTGATGAAGAACTATCAAAAATTTATGATCAATTTATACCTTATTACTTAGAAACCATGGATAAAATGAATGAAGTATTTGAACATTATCGAGAACTTTTATAAATATTGATTGTATCAGTTATTTCTTATACGTAGTGCAGAAAGGAAGGAATTATATGAAACCGTTTAATGTCGTAATTAACTTTGAATCAGGAACACTAACTCCCGGAAAGCGAATTATTCGCAAAGTCAGCGATGTAAAGAATATGTTTTATGATACCAAAGC
>JAAYUP010000042.1 GCA_012517635.1 Candidatus Atribacter alterifermentans | reverse complement strand
TGAAGAAACATTGATAATTTTCCCTTTGCCCTGATTTATCATGATTGGTACCACTGCTTGGCAGCAGTAGACGACTCCCATGACATTAACTTCAAATATCTTTTGCCAGGTTTCTGGAGTTTCTTCCCAGAATTTACCTCCTGCATGGATCCCAGCATTACAGATCAATACATCAATCTTGCCAAAGCGCTTCATCACCTCATCTACCATCGCCTGAACCTGAGGTTTTGATGAAACATCGGTTCGAATAAAGACTGCTCCTCCTCCAATTTCACGCTCAAGTGTTTTGCCGGTTTCCTCATTGATTTCAACTATGACAACTTTGGCACCTTCTTTTGCACAACCCTTACTGAAGGCTTCTCCAAGCCCTTGCCCAGCACCAGTTACAATAACCACTTTGTCCTGTAATCTCATACTTTTCCTCCTTCGATATCCCTTTTTTAAATCTTGTCATCATTGAGCCGGATTTTAAGAAATCAAAACACTTTAAAGTTCCAACGCATTAAACATAAAAAAATGAAATGGCATCACCCAGGAACTAATTCAGATGTAGATATTTTAATGCCCACAAAATAACTGGGGCTTTCTTCGGTATTTCATATTCTTTAATAAGTGGTATTTGCCTAAATAACAAATTAAAAATATATCAGTTTTAAATTGGATATTATTCTTTTGATAAATACAATCCCTTTTAACCCAAATCATTTTTCTTAGAATCTTTAAATACCCTCTATTTGTTTCATTTAACAATAGATAAAGTTTTTCTATTTGCAGTAAGGATACTCATCCCTATAGCGATAAGAGCAAAAACAACGAGTTGAATGTCGTTTCCAATTGCATTCATTGACATCCCAGCTTGTGTCCAAGTAATTAGGATAACACCTAGGATTGTTCTTTGTGGACCTCCCGTCCCTCCAGCGAGGGAAGTACCACCTGCTATAACGCTGGCAAAAAGTGGTATACTCATATCTGCCCCCATCTCAATAGAACCTCCTCCAAATTGAGCCATATATAAGATACCCGCTAACCCAGACAAAAACCCACTTAGCATAAATACATATATCCTCTTTTTCACAACATTAATTCCACAAAGAGAGGCAGCTGTGGGGTTACCACCAATTGCATAAATTTGTCTCCCAAAGGGTGTAGCTAGAGCGATAAATATACAAATACCCCAAATGGCTAAAGCCCAATAAAAAATTGAAGGTAATCCAGCAATAAATGTAACTGAAATCGACCGAAAAGCCCTATTACTGATTACATGGAGAAATCCTCGAGAAAGATACAAAGCTATTCCCTCGATAACCATTGACATCCCGAGGGTCGCCAAAAAAGAAGGTACCTTGAATTTCGCAAATAACAATCCATTTATAAAACCCATTGCTGTGCATACCAACAAAGCTAGAGGGATTACCATAAGACCTAAATCATCTATATATAAAGCACAAATAATGGCACCAAGTTTTAGCATGCTCACAACAGAAAAGTCAAATGATCCAATCATTATCACAAAAGTTAAACCACAAGCAACTATTAAAAAATAAGACATTGCATAAACTAAGGTTACTCTGCCTTGAGGACTGAGAAAAAATGGGTTAATAATTTGGAAAATGGCAATAATCGCAATTACAGCAATCACCGATGTTACCATGCCAACATTTCCATGGAACCATCTCGAAAGAATCGAAGTCGCCATCTCTTTACCTCTCTTCACTTTACGTTATTGAAACTCCTCTTAATCCTCTAGAAGCCACTACGATAGATAGTACCAATAACAATCCTACGATCAATTGAAGTATTTCTGGGTTTATAAGCGATATATATAAACCTCGATATAGGACCACGAAAGCTAATGTACCAAGAATAGTTCTATCTGGTCCCCCGCTCCCCCCGGTTAACAGCGTTCCTCCAAAAACTATTGCCACAAGAGGCATAGTCATAGTATTCATATTTAAAGATAATGGTACTGATCCTCCTAAATGTTGAAATTGAATTATAGATCCGATTCCTGTAAATAAGCCACTCATCACAAAAGTTAAAATTTTATACCTATTTACGTTTATCCCTGCTAATCGGGCGCCTTCTTCGTTTGAACCAATCGCGTAAAGATAGGTCCCTATTTTTGTACCTTTCATTAGATATACCGCAATTACAATAAGAGGAATAGTCCAGAATAATGCAGTAGGAACACGGGGTATCAATTCTCTGGTTAAAAACTCGTAACCCCGAACCATACGAGGGTATCCACCTGATAAAATTGAAGTAAGTCCTGAATAAGCCGCCAATAAGCTCAACGTTAAAATAAAGGAGGGAACTTTAGCTTTCACTTGGATTGTACCAACCATAAGACCGGTTAAGAAACCCAATAATGGATAAATCAGAATTGCATAGATCCCTAATGAAGGAGTTAAGTGCCAAACGAGCATACCTCCTAACATCCAGATACCAACGTACGAAAGGTCTAATGAGCCTATGGTAGCAACCATAGAAGGGCCAAGAGCAAATAAAATAATTGTTACAAACTGCCCTAAAATTGACGAGAGATTCATAGGTGTAAGAAATCTCTTAGGAAAAATAATTGAAAATCCTGCAATGAGAACAATTAAAAGCGGTAGAGAAGGATGAGTTTTAAAGATTCGGGTCCATGCCGGTGGTATCGCTTGCTTCCCACTCTGTGCACTGTTCATGTTGTTATTGCCTCCCTAAACTCTTGATTCCCAAGCAGTTTCTGAATTCTTCCTCCTTTTAAAGTTATTATTTTATTACATAACGTGGAATATTCCTTAGGATCATCGCTAACTAGAATTATTGAAACTCCCTTGTCTTTCAACTCTAACAACGCTTCATAGATATCTTTTCTTGCTCCAACATCGATCCCAATGGTTGGATCTTCCAATAAAAGGATATCAGGCTTTCTTTCAAACCACTTTCCTACTGAAATTTTTTGTTTGTTGCCACCGCTCAATGATTGACAATCAGTTTCAATGCTTGGGGTTTTGATTTTAAAAGTGTTGACAATTTTTTCTGCCATCTTCTTTTCTGTATTGTAATTGAGGACGGGAAACCGCTTTCGTAGTATTTTCTCTATATTTACTATCGAGATATTTTTTCGTACCGTCCAGTTAAAAAATAACTGTTTTTCGGTTTCACCACAAAAATATCCGATTCCTTTAGTTAGTCGGGCGTGGGGGAGCTCTCGATTATCAGCTTTTTTTTCGCCAACTATTAGGGTACCTGTATCATAGTTAAGTATTCCAGCAATAGTTTTTATGATTTCACTTTTTCCTGATCCAGTTGGTCCAAAAAAACCAATACATTCTCCTCGATGAAGATCAAAGGAAATATCGAAATAACTTCCCTTCCTGGTTAAATCTCTGGCAGATAAAACAACTTCTTCGTCGTCAAATTTTTTAGAGTCTTTCTCGCTCATATCTTCGATAAAATCTTTTCCAACTATTGATTTAAACAAATCTTTTTCAGTAACTTCTTCTTCTGATAAATTATAGTGATCCACCAATTCTCCATCTCTTAACACATAAATCCTATCGGCAAATTCTAACACTTCATGCATGATGTGAGAGACTAATACAAAAGAAGTGGTTTTTTTCATCTTTAAAATATAATTAAACAATTCCTGTCGTTCTTCAAGATTCAACGGTGCAGTTGGTTCATCGAGAATGATAACCGAAACTGCATTATTATTACCCTGCTCTAACCTAAGGGATAAAATCGCTTTGGCTATCTCAATCATCTTCTGGGTGGAAGGAGGCAAATCATACATAAAAGTCTCAATATCACAGTTAATATGAAATTCATTTAAAGCCTTCTTGGCAAAAGTTTTCATTTGTTCAATATCTAATTTCGTGTAGTGGACGTATTTATCCTCATGTCCAAGAAATAAATATTGATAGACTTTTAAGGCTGGAATAACTCCTTTTTCCTGATAGACAATCCCTACACCACGCTTAGCTGCTTCTTTAGGATTTTTAGGAAAGGCAGTTTTTGAACCAGCGTAATACCATTCACCTTGATCAGGCGGATAAACAACGGCAAGAATTTTCATTAAGGTGGATTTTCCTGCACCATTTTCCCCTACTACTCCTACAACTTCATTTTTATAAATCCCAATGCTGACATTGCTTAGTGCTTGAACAACCCCACCAAAGGTTTTACTTACACCCTTCAATTCAACTATTGGAATATCTGATCTCATGTTCTTGCTAATCCATCCTTCCTCAGTTTATCCCTACTTATTCAATTCGCAGGATAGCCCTCTATCCTGTTTTCTTAAATCAAACGGAGGCTATCCTGCGAGAAAAGCTATACGTTTATTTCCAAATTGGGTCTAATTTGAGTTCTGGTGGGAATGTTTTTGCGTATTCTTCAGCCTCTTCCCAGGTATCAGCTACGCTGAAATCAAGGAAGTATTCCATAAGTGCTATAACATGTTTTTTAAATGCGTCTACGCTGCCAAATTTCTCAAGTGATGCCGCATAAATATAATTGTGTCTTCCAAGTTCTGTTCCTGCTCCAGCATGAATATCAAATTCTAAACCGAGTTCTTTGCATTTTGAATGAGACATCAATCGGAAGTCATAAGGATATTCAGGCTGTCTGTCCTTCATTTTTTTCAATATTTTTTCTAAGTTTTCTTCGGTTGGACCAACTTTAAAATTAGGATGATCGTCAATTCCGGCAGCTTCAGCTAATTTTTCTAATTCACCAGGTTTTCCGTACACGCTCAATTCAGGTGCCTGGATCATTTCTTCAGGTAATGGGTACCATTCTCCCACACACATATCATAAAGCATCGGAACAAGCCTTCCACCGTAATATGGAATGTCAAACCCGCAAGTACAGAGGAAATTTCCTCGTAGTATTTCTTCGGCGGTAGTCATTTCCATGTCTCTTGAAGCTGTGAATGGGCCAATGTTCAAGCCTCGATCTTCAAGGGCTCTGAGAGCTCCAATGGTTACTGAATCATTGGCACCCCACAATCCTTCATAATCCTGTCGAACCGCCAAAGCTGCTTCGGCTGCTTTTCGACCACCTTCATAATTCCATTCACCCCACTGATGACCTAAAGCCATAATTTCTGGATAGAGTTTCCAAGCCTGAAACACTCCTAAATTGATGAGAGCAGTTGAAATGGTTGCATTGGTGGTGCTGGCTTGTATGTGGAGGAATTTTGTTTTGCCGTTATCTCTCATTTTTTGGAATAACAGCACCAAAGGAAGGAAGGTTTGTTCATCTGACATGGGTGTATTGTCAATAACCCAGTAGGGTCCAAAATCACCAGGGAAGGTTTCGGCAGTTAAACCAAAATAGGTAGCCATAAATACTTTATTATCATTACAAATTTTTGCAAGTTCCGGTATAACTGAAACTGACGGGCAGTTAAAGATCAATGCTTTTGCTCCAGCAGCAATCATACTCTGGGTTTGTTGAATCCATTCAGCATCAGATGTCGCCAGTGAACTACTAAACTGCAAACCAAGCTGACGGCATGCTTGTTCTATTGATTGCAAAACCATCATTGAATATTCTTGCGACAAATGGAAGGTGATATGACCAACTAAAAAACTTTCTCCCGGTTCAGCATTTTTATATTTTTGAGCTAATTCACGTCTCTGGCTTTCTGCATCATCTGCTGCTAAAACCATCGTACTGAATATTCCAATCATAAACACCAGAACAAACACAATCATGATCTTTTTGTTTACTCTTAACATTTCAAACCTCCTTAAAACTGGACAAATTTCATTCCTGATCTAAAGTATCACAGGAATGATCAATTAAACTTTTCACAATACTTTTTTTAAACACAGCTCTTACTTTGTTAAAAAAAATAAACAAACTCTTTTTCTCACTCCCCTGTTCATCACCTCCGGATTCGTAATATTCATTTTATAACCCTGGTTTAAACATAACCTTGGTAAATACTTCTTTTTTATAAAACATCATCTCAAATACCGATTGACAGTCTTCTAACCGAACCCGATGGCTGATAAGAGGTTTAACTTGTATTTTTCCGCTATTCATAAACTTCAAAGCACTTTCCCATTCGTTTATTGGGAGTGGTGCAATAGATGAATTCCAGGAACCCAAGATGGACAATTCCCCTCTTAAAATAGCATTCAATGCCTTGTTGGGAAGAAGAAGGTCATCATAGGATATCCCACAAAACACCACTTTCCCCATTTTGCTCACCGATAATACTGCTTGAGGTTGGGTAATCTTACTCCCTGCTAATTCAATAGCAATATCAACGCCCTTTCCACTGGTATAATCCTGAATGGCCTTGACCGCATCAGTCGCTTTTCCATTAACAACGAAATCAGCTCCAAGCTTTTTCGCTAATTCCAATTTTTCATCAAAGATATCGACCGCCACTACATTCGTACAGCCTAAGCTCTTTAACCATTGAACCGCAATAAAACCAATTGCTCCTAAACCAAAAACCACTGCTGATTGTCCTGGTTCTATTCTGGCTTTCCGAACTGCATGTAATGCCACACTTACCGGATCGGTCATAGCTCCCATTTCATAATCAACATTTTCCGGGAGCTTTAAAACATTCCTCTCGTTGACCAAGATGTATTCAGCCATTGCTCCAGGTATACGAGAACCATAATAATCATAATCGTTACAAAGGGTATACTCTCCGATTCGGCAATAATCACATTGGCCACAAGGAACTAAAGGCATAATCGTTACACGATCAGCTACTTTAGTCGATTTAACGTTTGAACCAATTTCAACGACTTCACCGGCAAATTCATGACCGATGATGATCGGCATTTTATGAGCTCCCTTTACCATAACCCGAGCAATATCTGATCCACATACTCCGCAAGCATGAACTTTTATTAAGACATCATATGGGTTTTGAACGACAGGAATTTCGGTATTGACACACTCCAGATGACCAGGTGATACCAAGGTCACCGCTCGCATGGAAGACTTCATTATAAAACCTCCTCTTTATCTCTTTCACTTGTAAAGTATTCGGCAATAAGATGTTCCTTGAACATTCGCCGCATTAGCTTCTTCAATATCAATATGAAAAGCTAATTTCGATGTATCAGAAACCCTTATTATGACATTTTTAAAAATAACTCCGTTTTCTCCCTCAACTTCCACTTTCACGTGTTGATTATTTGTAACGTTATATTTTTTTGCATCGTCCTGAGTCATATGGATATGGCGTGCAGCACGTATGGCTCCCTCTGGGAGGTTTAGTGCTCCTTTGGGACCTATTATAGTTATAGATTGAGAACCAACTATATCCCCTGATAAACGGGTTGGAAGACTTAATCCTAAAGCATAACCATCAGCCACCGTTAACTCAACTTGATTATAAGCTCTCAATGGACCAACAATTCTGACGTCTTCAATCATTCTCATTTTTGAACTCGTTAAGGTTACCTTTTCATTACTAGCAAACTCACCTGGTTGAGATATATCTCGAACCTTAGTCAGTTGGTAATTTTGGCCAAATAAAACATCTAATGCTTCTCGGGTTAGATGCACATGATGATTAGAAACTTCAACCGGAATGGTAAAATCTTGATTGGAAGTTAACCCAGCATCAGTCAAATATTTAAAAACAGTTTCAGTAATTATCTCCGATAAAATTTGATTTTTTTCTCGACTTTTTTCAATCATAGAATTTTTTTAAAATCCTTTATCCATTAACAATTTTTACACCTGAACTTGTTCCTATTCGGGTTGCTCCCGCTGCAATCATGGCTTTAGCTTCTTCAAAATTATGGATGCCACCAGCTGCTTTGATTCCCATT
>JAAYUP010000476.1 GCA_012517635.1 Candidatus Atribacter alterifermentans | reverse complement strand
TCAGCTAAGTATTGATCGGATAGAACTATAACTGGGACCTGAAAATAGTTGGAAAGATTAAAAGCACGAATCATTGTATCAATAGCATCTTGGGGATCTCGGGGAGCAAATACAAATCGAGGAAATTCATCATGCGAAGCGGAGAGGACAAATTCTAAATCACCTTGAGAGGTCCTCGTTGGTAAACCGGTTGAAGGACCAGGACGCATCCCTTCTAAAACCACTATTGGAGTTTCAGTCATAGCTGCTAAACCCAAACCTTCTACCATTAAACAAAAGCCGCCTCCTGAGGTCGCTGTCATTGCCTTTGCTCCGGCATAGGAAGCTCCTATGGCCATATTCATTGCTGCAATTTCATCTTCGGCTTGTTCTACAATAATACCGTATTTCTTTGATCGGGATGAAATGAAATTCATGATTCCTGTTGATGGGGTCATAGGATAAGCGCTATAAAAAGTGCATCCTGCCAGAATCGCGCCTAACCCAAGCGCTTCATTTCCTCCCACCAAAAAAAGTTTTTCATGGTTTTGATTGTGAGTTTTTTTGTCTAAAAATTTTCTGGGAATTGATCGGTTCTTGATTTCCTTTTGTCCTAAAGAAAGTGCATTTTTATTGAGCTGAACAACATCCTTCCCTTTTTTTTGAAAAATTTCCTCCAAATACAATTCAGCAATTTTCTCATCTATCCCTAAAATCTCTATTAAAGCACCTACAGCAATAATATTGGCAAATATTGGATTTCCTAATTCTTTTGCCATCTCGTAAAAATGAATTGGAATTATAGAAGACGATGAAGAGATTGAAGGGTCATCTGTTATGGTACCAATGAGTAACCCGTCTGATTTTAAGGCTGGTTGGTGTATCATCTGAGTTTCTTGGTTCAGACATACTAAAAGGTCTAAATCGGTTCCAATTGCTTGTATCGGCCGATGAGAGAAACGAATTTGAACCGAATTATGCCCACCACGAATACGGGAATGATAATCTTGAATGGAAAAAACATAGTATCCGTTCCGGATAAGAATACGAGACAACACCTCGCCTATGGTTTGAACACCTTGCCCTGCTTCGCCTCCTATGGTAATGGTTATACCTGGCATGTCATTCCTCCTCCCTTTCAGTTGTCAAACAATTTGTTTAATTCCCTCCTTTAAATGGTGATAAAAATTCCACCCACTCTTTTTGTTCATAATTATCATGCTGAGCTTCGTCTTGCCATTGAAGCGGAACTTCTCCAACCTCGATTAAACGATAGATAGTTTTCTGGTCTTTTTGGTTTGCTACAACAAAACCTTTCATTTTAACTATTGATTCCCAAAAAGGGAAACGGATACCATCATGGGTTAATTTTTCAAGCATAGGAGTTATGATGGGTAAAAATAAATTGTCCAACTGAAAGGACCAATACATCCCTGTGATCGAATCATTCACCCTTAACTGAAGGCATTCTCCAAAGGGGTCGTATTGCTTTTTCTCACCAGTTTGGAAAAAATTAATCTGTTCGCCTTGTAACCAGCTTTCTTCAACTCCAATGACTTTACCCAATGCGAACAAAGATACGATTGAGATTAACTGTTTTGATTGAACCGAAGAGTATTCTTTCATCATATCATCAATGATAAGCAATTTTTCGGCTTCCATATCAGCTAAAACCCTCAAAAACTGATGCTGCTGATTTTGAATTTTTAATACATAACGGGAATCTTCAGCAATAAGTAAAAAGGATAAAGGCTGGTCATTCCATAAAACATCTCCTTTTATTGAGAGGGCAGATACCGTGGAAGAAAACAAACAAACAAGCAGAAGAAGACACCCAATAACCACACCGCTTTTCACACCACACCTCCTCAAATTGATAAAATCAGTTTACCATAATCAAGGGGAATTTTTATAGCGGTCGAGCTTTAATAAAAAATAACCATCATCGATTATGGATTGATTTAGGTTATGGTTTTAAAGTGATTTTTTAACTCATCTTTTTAATTTAAATCGGTAAGGTTTTTAATATTTCTTGATGATACTCTTGTAATGAATGAACCTGGATTGGAAATTTTTTTAGCCGCTCAATAGCATATACAGTCGCTTCGGCTCCGGAAAGTGTGGTAACATAGGTGATGTTTTTTATCACTGCTTCCTTTCGAATAAAACTACTTTCCACTTGGGTTCGTCCTCCCGAAGGAGTATTGATAATCAAGTCAATTTTTTGGTTTTTAATAAAATCTACCACATTAGGGCGCCCCTCTCCAACCTTATTAACAATTTCAACCGATATACCGTTATTCATTAATACTTTGGCTGTTCCTTTAGTGGCAACAATTTGGAACCCAAGGTCAACCAATTTCTTGGCTATAAAAATAATCCCTCTTTTATCCTGGTTTTTCACACTAATAAACACTCTTCCGGTATGAGGAAGCTGAGATTGGGTTCCAATTTGAGATTTAGCGAAAGCCATTCCAAAATCTTTATCAATACCCATCACTTCACCGGTAGAACGCATTTCAGGACCCAATATTGGATCTACCCCAGGAAACCGATTAAAAGGAAAAACTGCTTCCTTAACTGCAAAGTGCCGGATTTCAACTTCATGATTTAAACCAACTTCCGATAATTTTCGGCCTACCATTAATTGAGATGCCAATCGAGCGAAAGGAACTCCAGTAGCTTTACTTACAAAAGGTATTGTTCTTGAAGCTCGAGGATTTACCTCCAAAACATACACAGTATCTTCTTTGACTGCATATTGTGCATTCATGAGTCCAACAACATTTAATTCCCGAGCTAACGCTTGAGTAAATTGTTTTATTTGATCAACGATTTCATCACTGAGAGAAAAGGGAGGGATCACACAGGCGCTATCTCCCGAATGGACTCCAGCTTCCTCAATGTGTTCCATAATACCGGCTATAATAGTCATCTCTCCATCACTGATAGCGTCTACATCCACCTCAATCGCATCTTCTAAAAATTTATCGATCAAAACCGGATGTCCTGGTGAAATCTCAACTGCTTGACTCATAAATTCGAATAGTTCACTTTCATTATAAACCACTTTCATTGCCCGTCCTCCCAAAACATAGGACGGACGCACCATAACTGGATAACCAATTTGCGAAGCAACTTCCCGAGCCCCTTCGTAAGATACTGAAACTCCGTTTTTGGGCTGTATTAAACCAAGCCGGTCAACTAATAGTTTAAAACGATCCCGGTCTTCAGCGATATCAATACTTTCTGGAGAAGTCCCTAATATTGGAGCTCCGGCCTTTTCTAAATCTCTGGCCAAATTCAAAGGGGTTTGCCCCCCTAATTGAACGATCACCCCAATGGGTTTCTCTTTATCAATGATATTTAATACATCTTCTAAAAAAACCGGTTCAAAGTATAATTTGTCAGACGTATCATAATCAGTACTAACGGTTTCCGGGTTGCTGTTAACCATTATGGTTTCGTACCCAAGATCTCGTAAACCCCAGGTAGCATGAACGCAACAATAGTCAAACTCAATACCTTGACCGATACGATTTGGCCCTGCTCCCAGAATGATCACTTTTTTCCTAAAACTCGGATTAGCTTCACATTCTTCCTCAAAAGTAGAATAATAATAAGGGGTTTCGGCTTCAAATTCTGCCGCACAAGTATCAACTTGCTTATATACTGCTTTAATATTATTTTTTAACCGAAATTCCCGTATGGTCCATTCTGATTCTTTCCAAAAAGAAGCTAATTGACGATCCGAAAACCCGTATTCTTTTGCTCTTCTTAAGTGATCAATATCAATGTTTTCCCAAGAGCCTAAACTGACTAAGCTCTTTTCCATTTCGATAATTTCATCTATCTGCCTAATAAACCATGGATCAATGGAGCTAAGGGCATATATCTCTTCCAGAGATACACCTTCTTTGAGTGCCATTTTTAAAAAGAATAAGCGGTCAGGATTCGGTCTTTGGAGTTTTTCTCGGAGGAGAAGTTGCTTTTTTTCAATTGAAAGGGTATCCCAATTTTTAATATCTTCCAATCCGCACTTTCCAATTTCCAATGATCGCAGTCCCTTTTGAAGTGCTTCTTTGAAATTTCTACCTATTGCCATGGTTTCTCCAACACTTTTCATGGATATTCCTAATATCGGTTCAGTATCTTGAAATTTTTCAAAGGTAAATCTGGGAATTTTTACTACACAATAATCTATCGCTGGTTCGAAGCAGGCTGGCGTTTTGCGGGTAATATCATTGGGTATTTCATCTAAAGTATACCCTACTGCTAATTTAGCTGCTATTTTGGCTATTGGAAATCCGGTCGCTTTGGAAGCTAATGCTGAACTTCTTGAAACTCGGGGATTCATTTCGATAATAACTGTTTTTCCATTGGTAGGATTCAGGGCAAACTGTATATTACAACCTCCACTTGCCACTCCAATTTCTCGAATGGCACGTATGGATAAATCTCGAAGGTGTTGGTATTCTTTATCGGTGAGCGTTTGGGCGGGTGCAACGGTAATACTATCTCCAGTGTGAATCCCCATAGGATCAAAATTTTCAATTGAACAAATGACCACG
>JAAYUP010000475.1 GCA_012517635.1 Candidatus Atribacter alterifermentans | reverse complement strand
GCCGATAAAGGCGAAATTTATTTTGATGGAAAAAGAGTCATGATTCGCTCTCCTCGTGATGCTCGAAAGCTAGGGATTGAAACGGTTTACCAAGAACAAGCCTTGGCTCCCAATTTAAGTATTTCAAGAAATATTTTTATGGGCAGAGAACCTCTGAAAGGTTTAGGATTACTGAATAAAAAGGTTATGGACGAGGAAAGTATGCAAGCACTTCAGCATTTAGGCCTTCGCTTACGCTCGCCTGATGTCCCTGTCATTACCCTTTCAGGAGGGGAGCGGCAAGGCGTTGCAATCGCTCGAGCTATTCACTTTAAAGCCAAATGTGTTATTCTCGATGAACCAACTGTGGCTCTTTCAGTGAAAGAAGTGAATGAAGTTTTAGAATTCATTCATCAAATCAAACGTGAGGGAATATCATCTATTTTTATTACTCACAACCTCTATCATGTTTACGATATTGCGGAACGGTTTGTGGTTATGGCTCGGGGAAGAAAAATGGCCGATGTAAAGAAAGAGGAAGTGACTCGTGATAACCTTGCGGACTTGGTAATAAAAAGTGCTTTGGTTGAATAAAATGGAATTTCTGGGAGAAAGGAGCAATGGGAAAATCGGTGAAACAACAAAATAGTTATTTAAAAAAATTGTTAACTACCCGGTCGTTTAGCATCCTGGTGGTTTTAATAGCGCTTCTCATAATTTTTACCGTTTTTTCTCCCGGTGGTAATTTTGTTAATGCTGAAAATATAAAAGTACTCCTGGCCTATGGTTCAGAATTCAGTATTATTGCATTAGGTGTTGGCGTCCTGATGATTGCTGGAGAGTTTGATTTGTCGATTGGATCCATCCTGGTTTTTTGCTCATATCTTTTTCTGGTTTTTTTTAAACTTAACCTTAATTATTTTGTCGTCTTAGCATTAACCATCTTAGGGGGTATTGCCCTTGGCTATATCAATGCAATAGTTACAACCAAAGGCTATATTCCATCCTTTATAACGACCTTAGGAACCATGATGTTATGGAGGGGATTAACCCTCTGGTTTTCCGGAGGTCTGCAACAAGCGTGTGATGTTTCTTCATCGCCAGCTTTTCTTTCCTTTTTAAATGGAACCATTGGAGGCATATTTCCGGTTCAAGCTCTGTGGTTTATTATAATAGGAATTGTTTTGGCGTTATTACTCCATTGCACCCGTTTTGGAAACTGGATCTATGCGACTGGTGATAATGCTGATGCAGCGAGAGCTATGGGAATTCCAACCCATATAGTAAAAATGACAGCATTTATCATTGTTGGAATTTTGTGCGCTTTTGTAGCTGGAATGCAGATCTCAAGGGTAAGTTGTTTTACTTCCCGAACCGGCGAAGGGTGGGAGCTAAAAGCAATGGCTGCCTGTGTCGTCGGAGGGACATCCCTACGGGGTGGAATTGGCGATATGGCAGGTATTTTTCTGGGTGCTTTTGCCATATCGGTTATTGAAAACGGCTTGGTTGTTCTGAGAATCCCCTATTTTTGGACTTACACCGTATTTGGTTTGGTTATTATATTTTCAGTTCTATCAAGTATGTATTTAGAAAAACAAAAATGGACCCAAAAGTAAAATATTTTTTAAAAAAGCTTAGACAAGTACTTTTTTATAGATATTTTTGATAAAATAATTGCAATCCTTAATAGGTAATAGTTTTTTTGATCAACTTCGAAGATAATACGATAGGGAGAAGGCCTTAAGGGTCTTCTTTTTTTTTGGATACTATTCTTATTCTTTTTGGGAGCAAAATCGGGAAAAGACGATATTTTTTTAAATTGGATAATGGAAATTTTATTAGGTATTTATTGTTTTTATGCTAATGTTCTAATGGTATGGATGTGTTATAGTGCACTGGTTGTTGGATGAGGTCTGGTTAAGACCGGGAGTTGCGGTTTTTATTATCTATCTTTTTGTTTACTGGGCTTATCAAATTTTTATTGCAGTACGTGGTGTTTGGAGCCCATCACCACTCTCTCCTGCAAAAAGTTTTCGACGTTTTGCTATTCTCATTCCAGCTCATAATGAGGAAAAGGTAATTGGGAATCTATTAGAAAGTTTAATGAAGCAAAATTATCCAAAAAATTATTTTGATATATACGTTTCCTGTGATAATTGCCAAGATAGAACTGTTGAAGTTGCGAAAAGCTATAACGTGAATGTTTTAGAAAAACATGATATTTCTCATCTTGGTAAAACCGGAAACGTGCAATGGGCTTTAAGGAAAATACCCTTGGAAAAGTATGATGCGGTAGCAATGTTTGATGCTGATAATCTCGCTGATAAAAATTTCTTAACGAAGATGAACGATTACATGGAAAGTTATCCTGAAGCCCTCGCTGTTCAAGGATATCTTGATACTAAAAATCCCGATGATACCTGGATTAGTCGGTCATATGCTTTAAGTTATTGGTATACCAATCGTTTTTGGCAATTAGCACGCTCCAATTGGGGACTTTCAGCAGCTTTAGGCGGTACCGGACTGGTTGTTACCGTCAATTGCTTAAAAACCATGGGATGGGATTTAAAAAGTCTCACTGAAGACCTTGAATTTTCTACTCGGATTATTTTAAGCGGAAGCCGTGTTCATTGGAATAACGAAGCCATCATATTTGATGAAAAACCTCTTACTTTTTGGACATCCCGTCGTCAGCGAACACGCTGGATGCAAGGCCATTACTGGGTCCTTATGAAATATGGTCCTAGTTTATTATTACAATTGTTAAAAACTTGGAAAATTCAGTATTTAGATTGGTTATTTTATCTCCTTTCAGCAGTAACCACGGTGGTTGGATTCGCTGTTCTTGGCGTTCGCATTGCAATTGGATCATCTTGGAACTTTGGGATATCTATTTGGCCTCTTTGGCTTGCTTCAGGTCTCATCCAATGTGCCTTTAATGTGATTATGGGTCCTTCCTTTTATTGGGGTAAATTTACTTTACGCTACGTTCCGGATATTTTAAGCTATTTTCTTTATGGATTAACCTGGCCACCCATTATGTTTTATGCGGCTTTTTTAAGTCGGAATCAAAACCAATGGGTGAAAACGGTTCATACCAGGGACATTGGCGTTTCTGATGTTCGTGCTAAAGAGAAAACATTAGATAT